>JAFGKK010000045.1 GCA_016928575.1 Anaerolineales bacterium | reverse complement strand
TTGAGGTGGGGTTCGTTCATGGAATAGAACACCTTGGACTCGGCCGGGATTCGTTTTTCGATCAACCTTTTTGCAGTGGAGTCATTTAAAAAATTAAAAAAGATTAAAAATTAGCTCAAAAAAACACTTGACAACCTGTTTCTTTATGCTAAAATGAGTGAGTAGTCAGTCAATATATACTGGAGAAGAAATGGCCCGCAGCCTGAAGCCGGAGCGAAGAACCGAGTTCCTGGATGCCGCATTGAAGCTTTTCGTCGAAAAAGGCGTCGCCCGCACATCGACCGCCGAGATCGCCCGGGAGGCCGGGAGCGCGGCCGGCACATTGTTCCTTTATTTCCCGACCAAACAGGATTTGATCGATGCGCTGATCCTGCGTGTCGCCCGGGAGCAATCGGAGCACATCAACGGCTTGCTGAGCCCCGCGCTTTCGACTCGGGATTCTTTCTGGACCATCTGGGAAGGTTCGCTGCGCTGGTTTCTGGATCATCCGGAGGCATACAGCTATGCCCGGCAGGTCCGGGATACGCGCACCATAGGCGAAAAAGCCGTCCGCGAGAGCGAAGGGTACTTCCGATACTACTTCGCGGCGGTGCAACAGGGATTGCAGGAGCGGCAAATCAAGCCGTATCCGATCGAGCTGGTCGGGGGGATGCTGTATCAACAGATCGTTGGCGTGATGAGCCTGATCGGGCCGGGAACGAGCCCGGCGAAGCGGGAAGAATACATCCGTTCGGGGTTCGAAATATTCTGGAACGGGATCCGCAGCAACGCTGCGGATGAATCCGGGACGGGAAGGACAACGGGATGATCTATCGACGTGTGGATGTCGTCCGCCGGGGCGGACCGGAAAACCTGCGCATCGTGGAGCACGAACTGCTCCCGCCGGAGGAGGGGAAGGTGCGGGTGAGGGTGCTCGCCGTGCCCGTGTGCGCCCCCGATATCACCGCCCGCTACGGGCGTTCGCCGCTGATCCCCAAGCCGCCGTTCACCCCGGGGTATGCGGTTGTCGGGGAGGTGGATGCGGTCGGGCGCGGCGTGACGAAAACCGCCGTGGGGGACCGGGTCGCGGCGCTGATCGGGTACGGCGGATATGCGGAATATGTTTATCTTGCCGAGGGCCGATTAATCTCCATTCCGGCGGGTGTGCAGCCGGTCCAAACGGCTCCGCTGATCATGAATTACCTGGTGGCCTTCCAGGCACTGCATCGCCTGGCGCACGTCACGCGCGGTCAGAAGGTCCTCATCATCGGCGCGAGCGGCGGGATCGGGACCGCGTTCCTGCAGTTGGGGAAGCTGGCCGGTCTGGCGATGTTCGGCGTGGCCTCGCGGAGCAAGCACTCCGTCCTGGCTGAGTACGGCGCCGTGCCGATCGACTACCGCAGCGAGGATTTTGTCGCCGTGATCCGCTCCCGGGAGCCGCAGGGCCTGGATGCGGTCTTCGACGGGATGGCCGGGGATTCCTTCCGCCGCGGTTATTCCGTCCTCAAGCGGGGGGGCATCCTGGTCGGATACGGGAATCCCCAAAGTGCCGGGGGCCTGTTCGAGGTGTTCGGAAGGATGCTGCTCTACAGCCTGCTTCCGGACGGCAAATCCGTCACGTATTATTCGACCGGGAAATCGTACCTGAACCGGAAGCCGTTTCTCGAGGATTGGGCGGCGTTGTTCCGCCTGCTGGAGGAAAAAAAGATCCAACCGCTTATCGCGGCGGAATTCCCCATCCTCCGGGCGGCCGAAGCCAATGCGCTGCTGGAGAGCGGAACCGTCGTCGGAAACGTGGTCCTTAAGGCCACGGACGAATGAATCCATATAGATAAAGGAGAAAAATGAACACCATGCCCTCGCGGTTGACCGTTGTCGGAATTCTGTTCCTGGCGGTATTCCTCACCGGATACTGGCTCAGCCGGTCCGCCAAGCCGTATCCGACCCTTCCGCTTACCGTGCATAAATTGATCGCCCTGGCCGATCTCGTGCTGTTGGGAATCGCGGTGTCTTGGATCCACCGCTCTGCGCCGCTGGCCCCGGGCGCGCTGGGGGCCGTCATCCTGGCCGGGGTGTTGCTCGGCGCCACGATCGTCAGCGGTGGATTGGTCAGCATCCTGGGAGCGGGCGGGTTGGCCGACATCAGCCCGGGCGCGCGGACGGCGATCTCCCTCTCGCATCGGATCCTTCCCTATGTGTCGGTGCTCTCGGCGGCCGGCGCGCTGTATCTGGCCATGATCCCGCTGCCGAAATGACCGGATCAGGCCGCCCGGATCCTCACTGACGGTTCGCCGGCCCCGGCTCCGGCGGCGGACCAAGAAAAACACGGCCGCAGTCTCCCGGGATGGGCGCGGAAGAGGGCCTGAGCTTTTTCAGCGCTCGCGTGCTGATACAATGGAACCCGCCCGCCGGAAGAACGGGCGGGTTTTTTTCGATACCCTGATCCGATCGTGAAACCTTGCAGTCTCCCCGGGAGGTACAACCATGGCGGCCGCAAAAAACCAAACGGCAAAAACCTTCCCGCTCACCCCGGCGGCAGGAAAACGGCTCATCGCCAAGGGGCTGGCCGATCACCCCGTGATCCGCGAAGTCCTGGAATCCGGAACCCTGGTGATCGTGGCCGGAACCACCAACGGCTGCGTCGCCGAGGAGATTCTCGCGGCCGCCGGCGGGGCGGATGATTTTTCCAGGCGCCGCTTCTTCCGTGGGATCACGCTGCCCCCCGGCCGCCCGACCACCGAATCCGGCAGATTGCCGGATGAAAGCGAGTTTCCGGGCGACGTCGTTTTAAAGAAGGGAGTCTGGCAGAAGGGAAAGACCATCTTCGACGTGGTCGAGGAGTTAAAGGAAGGCGATGTGATCCTCAAGGGCGCCAATGCAGTCGATCTGGCCTCGCGCCGCGCAGCCGTCCTCATCGGCCATCCCAAGGCGGGGACGGTCGGGGCGGCGGTGCAGGCGGCGGCCGGGCGGCGGGTGTGCGTCATCCTTCCGGTCGGATTGGAGAAGCGCATTCCCGGGAACCTCGACGGGCTCGCGCTGCTGCTGAATTCCCCGGGCGCGGAAGGGCCGCGCCTGTTCCCGGTCCCGGGCGGGGCGGTGTACACCGAGCTCGACGCGCTTGCCCAACTCACGGGCGCGGATGCCGAAGTGGCCGCGGCGGGCGGCGTATGCGGCGCGGAAGGAAGCGTGTGGCTGGCGTTGACCGGAACCCGCGAGCAGATCCGGAAGGCGGAAAAGCTCCTTCACTCCATTTCGGCCGAACCGGCGTTTGCTTTATAGGCTCGGAACGGCATCCATGCTATCGCTCGCGGGAACCCGGGGTCGGAAGCGGGAATTATCTTCCAAGATCCTGCGGTTCTTTTCGTTTTTCTGGATAGTCGTCTCCGGCGGGTGCGCAATGCCGTTCGGGAAGGAATTGCACGGCTTCGATTCTCCCGGGCGCTGGGAAGAGGTCCGGAGAATCGCCTTCGGACAGATTTCCTCCGACCGGCTGGACGGCGATATCGGACCGGCGTACCTCCTTTTTTCGGTGACGGTCGCTGGGTTTCACGACGCGCGATTCGGCCTGGCCGCGGGGCCGGACGACGACGTACGCTACACGACGGACGGGGGCGAATCTTGGACCCGGGCATCCGGGGAACTGCATTGCCGCCACGGGGTGGAAATCGTCAACGAGCGGGTCGCCTGGCATTGCGGAAACGGAGGGACCCGCCTATCCACCGACGGCGGACGGACATGGACGACCGTCTCACCGTCCGGATGCCCAAACCTGAGTTTTCTCGACGCGCAGACGGGCTGGGCGTCCTCCAATTACCAATTACAGGCGACGGAGGACGGCGGCCGGTCGTGGCGCTTGCTGGCTTCGCCGGCCGCGGAAGGCGGAATTATGGCGGTCGCTTTGCGCACCAAAACCGACGGATACGTGCTGGATAAACACGGCAGGCTGTTTGTCACCTCCGATGGCGGGGAAAGCTGGGAGGAGCGCTCTTTGGGATTGACCGAAGGGGAATCGCTCGTGCCTTCCGGGAACGGCCCCCGGGCGGCCCTTCGCTTCCCGAATGAACGGAACGGGATCGCCGTATACGACCTGTTGGACCGCAGCGTTTGGTTTGCGGTCACGGCCGACGGTGGGCGGACGTGGAAGCGATCCGAAATCCCCGCGCTGCGGGACGGATCCTTCGCCTATCAAATATACCTGTCGCGGGACGGCCGGTGGTTGACCGTCACCGATGATTTCAACAACGGCACCAATACCGGCATTGTCTTCCAGTATGTATGAAGGTTGTGGTATGAAAAACGCATTGCCGGAGCGAAGGAGTGGAATAAGCGACCCCAGACGCATTAAAATTATTGGACGGACCGGAATACCGAACCTCCGCCGCCGGTTGCGGCGGGGAGCGGCGCTAGACGGCCCGGTCCGCGGAGGAAGGGAGAAAACCGGAATGGGACAATCGATCCTCAATATTTTTTGGAACCCGGCGGAGCGCCGTCTCAGGGCGCTGTGGCGGGTGTTAATCACGGATTTCCTTTGGCTTAGCCTGCAGATTGCCATCGGGGCGATTGCGGGATTTTTAATCCTGATCGGCCTCGCCCTCAGCGGGAGATTGCACTTGACGGAGTTGATGAGTTCGCAGGAAGACCTGATGGCGCTGTTGAATTCCCCGGTCGCCTTCCTGGTCATGCAATTTTCCGTCTTGTTGGCGACGTTGGCCGTGGTGTGGCCGGCGGGGAGGTTCTTGGACCGCCGCCGATTCATCGGTTTCGGGTTTCACTTTTCCAAGCGGTGGTGGGCGGATTTCGCATTCGGCTTGGGCCTGGGCGGATTCCTTATGGGAATGGTCTTTCTGGCGGAATTGGCCGCCGGATGGATCCGGGTCGAAGGCTTCCTGATGACGGCGGATGGGGAGGGATTTTTTCCGCTGGAGATACTCCCTCCGTTGGCGGTTTTTGTCTGCGTCGGGATCAGCGAGGAGCTATACCACCGCGGATACCGGATGAAGAATTTTTCCGAGGGTTTGAAAGGCTTTTGGCTGGGTGCGACGGGTGCGATTGCTTCGGCCGTGATCCTGACCTCGGTGTTCTTCGGGCTCATGCATTCCGCCAATCCGAACGTCACCGTCATCAGCGTGGCGAACCTTATGGCGGCGGGCGTTTTCCTGGCGCTGGGGTACGTCTTCACCGGAGAGCTTGCCTTGCCGATCGGATTGCACATCACGTGGAATTTTTTTCAAGGCAACGTATTCGGATTTCCCGTCAGCGGGCTGGAGCCGATCGGGGCGAGTTTCCTGGCGATCCGCCAGGGCGGGCCCGATGCCGTCACCGGCGGCGCTTTCGGACCCGAAGGAGGATGGATCGGCGTGGGGGCGATGCTGATCGGCAGTCTGCTGATCCTGCTCTGGGTGCGGGCCACCCGCGGCCGCTTGTCGCCGGCCCGGGAATTGACGGAATCGCCGGCGCGCGGGGAACCATCGGCCGCCGAACATGCCGGTTGATCGGCGGGTGAACCCGCGGAGCGCAGGCGGAAGCGATGCGTATCGGTTGTGTTTGCCGCAACGCGTTTGGGGAGGATTTTCAGAAGAGGGATGACCGCGCCGGTAGGGTGCTGAAAAAGGCGGTCGAGACCCGCTTTGCAATCGTTCGGATTCGAAAAAGTATCGGGAACCTGTGCGCTTCGCGGGCGCAGGCTTGGGTCGGGCCGGGGCTGCGCCCCAAAGGAGCCCTGAGGCTACTCAACCGCTATTTTTTACTTTTTCAACACCCCGCACGTATCGGGTCCAGAAAATTCCTATACGTATTTTGATGGTTCATAGAGCTGTCCGGAAAACGGAAAAACGGTGAACCATCGCCTTCCGGTTGTGTCGTCAATCCCGCGTGTTCTGCGCGGGAATCCAGGACTTGGGAGGCGCGGATGCCGTCTGGATCCGCCCCGCATTGCAGGGCAGGCCCGGGCGCGACTCTCCCTCAAGTCCATTCGGATATTCAACGGATTAGCAAGACAAGGATCTTTGGAATTTACCGGCCGGTTTTCTTCAGCACCAGGCATCCCAACGCATAAATGTTTTCCAGATAGTTCCAGGAGCCGGCGCTGGCCTGAAAACCGAGCGCCTCGGCGCGTGAGCAGGGCGCCCAAAGGTTGGATCCTTTCTTCCACCAAAAATCCTGCCGCAGGATGCCGAATCCCTCCGTGAGGCGCGGCAGACGCTTCTTTCCATACACACGGGTCAGCGGCTTAAACACCTCGTCCATCCCGACCGGGATGGTGAGGAGCATCGTCGCCCCGGATTTCATCGCCCGGTGCAGGATCCGCATCGCTTCCAGGTCGCCGTCCGGGCGCTCCTCGGCAACGCTGTAGCGTCCCGCCAGACCGACGTGCTCAACGGTCGAGCAGTTGATGACCAGGTCGAAGCCCCCCTTCGGCAGGCGCATCGTCAACAGATCGGCTTGGAGGTATTCGACGCGCGGATGGCGGACATACCGCCGGACCGGCGGGGTCAGATCGACGCTGGTGACGCGGTAGCCGCGCAGCGCGGCTTCCAAAGCCAAGTTGCTCTCCCCGGAGCCGAAGTCGAACGCCCGGCCCCGGCCCGGAGGCAGATTGGCGCCGACCCATGTCCATTCGATGTCGCGGTCGCCTTCCAGGTTCGGCGCGCCTTCCGGTGCGGCCGGCGGCGTTGAAGTTTTACGGTTTCCTCCGCGGATCTTCTTCAGGAAGGAGTAGACGCCTTGCGGAAGGGGGATGGGAATGGTGATATGCGCAACCGGCACAGATGGCCTCCCTGGCAGAATCGGATCGTGAATTTTGGGATCGATTAAGGGGCATTACTATACCATGGAAAAAATGCCGTCTACGGGATTAGAATCGCAAGCTGAACAGACGGCTGGAACAAGCCGGTTGAATCCGCCACGGACAGCCCGACGGGCGGGCCAACCCGGTGATCATCAGTCCCCTGGATACCTTTTTCAGAAGTTGGGCAGGAGAACTCCGGACCATAAGCCGAATCATCCGGATCGCGGGTTATATCGTTTTAATGATCGTCCTCCCGGCGGCGGTTTTTGTGAGTCTGCCGGCAGAGGTTCAATACGAAGTGGCCGAGCGCTATGTTTTTTCTGTAAACGGGGACACCCGGACTAATGTGGCTTTGGCGGTTATGCTTCCGACTGACGGCCCTTACCAGCGGGTGGAAAACCTCGCCGTGTCGTGGAAAGGCTCCCTGGAAAAATCCGCCATCGGGACGCTGGAAGTGCTTGAAATGGAGGGGTTCTTGGGCGGCTCGGGTTCGGCGGCCGCGATCGTCTCCTACTCCGTCTTTCTCCGCCAGGGGTCTGTCCGCTGGACAGCTTCCGACGAACCGTGTTATCTATAACCGCAGGCGGACATCGAATCCGACGCTCCGGAGATCGGCGCCCAGGCGGAGGTGTTGTAACAAACCGGCCCGAGAGCCACGGTTTTGCGGATCTTTTCGTTTGCGGCGGCATACTTCGATTGGCCGGAAGGCCCCCGCGTGCGAGGGACTCCGTCCGCACGCGAAGCCTGCCGCCGACGGGTGGGGGGATGCGCGGAATTAGCGAATCTTGCGGTGGCGCTCGCGCGTGCCGACGGCGGTCCGGCCCGAACGGTTACGGGGCTGTTGTTTCCGACATGGCGGCCTCCTCTGTACCCCCAAACAAAAAACTGGCTCAGCCCGGCCGGCGCGCACGCCTGGATGGAGATCCGGGACGGTGAGACGTGGACCTTCGTGGATCCCAGTTGGGAATCGAACCTGCCCGGCGGGATATTCTGGTTCGGTAGGACGATCGGAGCCCATCTGGAGTACGGGGAAGCCTCGGCGGCGGAGGCCGGCGTTTCGATGGCGCCTTCCGTCACGGTCCGCAAAGGATGGGCCCCGCGCTGGATCGCTTCCGCATTGTTGTATGCCGCGTTGGTGTTGCTGGCCGGGCTGATCGAGAGGCGGTTTCCGCCGGACAAAACGCGGTCCCGGTTGTAGAGCGTGACTCCGGAATCGGCCGGCCGCGCCCTTGCGCCGCGTGCAATCCCGCCGAGGGCTTTTAAGACTTTATGCGTACCCCGAAATGCGTGCGGTATAATTTCACGGCGCCGGATAGGGCGGTGCGCCGATCTTGAAAACGTCTCATTTTCATGAGAGAAACATGGATACCATGATAGAGCAGATCTTTGCGCACGAAATCCTGGATTCCCGCGGCAACCCGACGGTCGAGGTGGAAGTGACCCTTGACGACGGATCCTGGGGGCGGGCGGCGGTCCCTTCGGGCGCGTCCACCGGCACGCATGAGGCGCTGGAACTCCGCGACAAAGACAAGGCCCGCTACGGCGGCAAGGGCGTCCTCAAGCCTCGAGGGCGGCCTGGCCGAGGACGATTGGGATTCCTTGAAAGCGCTGGTGGAAAAAACCGAGGGCAAATTCCAGATCGTCGGCGACGACCTTTTGGTGACCAACGTCGAACGGGTCCGCAAGGCAATCGACGAGAAGGCGGCCACCGCCCTGCTGGTGAAACTGAACCAGCTCGGCTCGCTGACCGAAACGATGGAGGCGGTTGAAGTGTGCCACCGCGCCGGCTGGCGCGCCGTCACCTCGCACCGCTCGGGCGAAACCGAGGATTCGACCATCGCCGACCTGGCCGTGGCGATGAACATGGGGCAGATTAAGACCGGCGCACCCGCGCGCAGCTATCGGGTGGCAAAGTACAACCAGCTGTTGCGGATGGAAGTGGAGTTGGGTGAGCAAGCCCTGTATGCGGGACGGGCGGCCTTCAAGAACGGGGGATTGGGATGAGCTGAGTCGTTGCGGGGAGCGGAGCGGCCCCGGCCCGGCCGGCGGTTCTGCCGGGGCGGGCGAAGCAATCCCCGGTTTGCACATTTGGGGAAGATTGCCTGGGACCTTCGGGCGAAGGCAATCAGCAGGATCGATCGGTTATTCCATCGGAGGTTCGCCCTCCGGAACCGCTGCCGCCGTTCCGCAATACGGGCAGACGTTCCAGGAGAGGTCGAGCATCCGGCCGCAGTCCGGACAGGCTTTGCGCAGGACGGTCGAGCAGGTGGGGCAGATCCGCCAATCGGAATCCACCTGCCGGCCGCAGCCGGGACAGCTCAACCGGCCGGCGAGCGAAGCCAGCAGAGCCTCCTCCTCCAAGCTGGACTGGTACTCTGCCTCCAGGGTCCGCGCGGGGCGCAGGAGGAGGTACAACAGCCATCCCGGGATTGTCAACAGCGCCGCGCACGCCACGGCGAGTATTTGCGCCAATCGGTCGTCGGTGCGGGCGCGGACGTCTTTGACGGTCCAGAGGATCAGACTCAGCCAGAGCGCGGCAAGAAACGCGCCGGCGGTCGCGGCGGCCACTTGGGCGTAGGCGGCGGGCAAAACGCTCTCTCCAGACGGCATGCCGTCTCTCCGGGAAACGGGATGGAACAATTATACTCTTACGCGCCGAGATTTTTCCCACGGCGGGCATTCACCAAGCGGCGCAGGAAAGTGGGAATGACGGGAAACGCATTCGAAGTCAACGGCAAACAAGCCAACGGATCGCATGGCGGTCCGGGGGGGAAGCGTCGTCCGCTTTCCGGACGCGTTGCCGCCTGGGTTCTCCTGACGGCCGGACTCTACCTGCTGACGCCTGGGGTTGCGGTTTCCCAGGACGCCGGCGACGACTTGGAACCGCCGTTCGTCGAATGCTGCAAGGGCGATGTGGACCAGGTCAACATCCGCGCCGGACCGAGCGCCACGGACTACGACATTGTCGGCATCATGGTGATGGGCGAAAAATGCAAAGCCGTCGGGCAATCCCGGGCCGGCATGTGGTATCAGATCAAATACGCTTCCGCCCCGGGCGGAGCGGCTTGGGTCAGTTCGGAATTCGTCATCATGCACTACGGCGTGGGGGATCTGCCGATCGTCGCCCCGCCGCCGACCGCCATCCCGAAAAACCAGCCGACGGTGGATCCGACCTTTGCCGCCCAATTTTCGTCCGCTTTAGCGACCCGCCTGCCGACCTTCACCCCAGCCACGCCGGATCCGACCATCACCATCCCGGCGTTCGCCTCCGCTGCCACCGGCCGCGGACTCCCGCCGGCGTTGATCATCCTGGCGCTGTTGACGATCGGGACGTTTGGAACGATCCTCTCGGCCATTGTCGGCCGGAGGTGAGGAGCCGCACTTTGATGGAAAAAGCGATCGCTTTCGCCCGCTCCAACCGCAACCGGATCCTTCGCGACCTGAACGAACTGCTCGAGATTCCCAGCATCTCGACCCTTTCCGAGTACGCCGCGGAAACCCAGCGGGCGGCGGAGTGGCTTTTGTACCGGCTGCTCAAACTCGGATTTGAGGCGCGCCTGCTTCCAACGGAAGGTCCGCCGCTCGTGTACGGTTTTCGCGCCGCCGCCGATCCTTCCGCGCCGGTGGTCCTGCTCTACGGGCATTACGACGTTCAACCGCCCGAGCCGCTGGAAGAGTGGGTGACGCCGCCGTTCTCCCCGTCGGTGCGGGAGGAGAACCTCTATGCCCGGGGCGCTTCGGACATGAAGGGCCCGCTGATGGCTTATTTGGCGGCGCTGGAATCGATTCTGGCGGTTGACACGCTGCCGGTGAACGTAAAGGTCATCTTCGAAGGGGAAGAGGAAGTGGGGTCGCCGCACCTCGAAACCGCGCTGATCCAAAACAAACAACTGTTGCGCTGCGACGCCGTGCTCAACTGCGACACGCTGATCCTTCGGCCGGATTTGCCGACCATCGTATACGGACTGCGCGGACTGGCCTATTTTGAACTGCGGCTGGAGACGGCGGACCACGACCTGCACTCCGGCCTGTTCGGCGGAGTCGTCCCGAACGCCGGCCAGATTCTCTGCGAACTCATCGCCGGGATGCACGACGCCAAAGGGCGGGTGACTCTGCCGGGTTTCTACGACGACGTCCTGCCGCTGGATGCCGAAGAGCGCGCCCAGCTTGCCCGCGTGCCCTGGGAGGAAGATGAGTTCCTTGCCCAATCGACCGGTTTCGGCATTAACGGCGAGGAAGGCTACACGGTTGTGGAACGAATCGGCGCGCGGCCGACGCTCGAGGTGAACGGACTGCTGTGCGGATTCACCGGCGAAGGCTCGAAGACCGTCCTTCCGGCGCGGTCGATGGCCAAGCTATCGATGCGCCTGGTGCCCAATCAAAAGCCGGAAGCGGTGAAGCGCCAGCTGGAGGAATACCTGCGGGCCCATGCTCCGGCTTGGCTGCGCTGGGAAGTGACCGACCTGGCCGGCAGCCCAGCCGGCATTGTCCGGCGCGACACGCGCGAGATGCAGGCCGCGATCCGGGCGCTGGAAGGAGCCTTCGGCGTACGGCCGGTCTTCGCCCGCGAGGGCGGCAGCGTCCCGGTTGTCTCGCTGATCCAGGAGGTGCTGGGCCGGGAATCGATCATGATGGGGATCAGCCTGCCCGACGACAACCTCCACGCCCCGAACGAAAAACTCCACCTGCCGATCCTGTGGCGCGGGATCGAGGCGTACATCCGGTTTTTCTATGAACTCAAAAAGTGAAGTGCGCGGAAAATCCGAAACTCCGGCTCAGCCGTTTTCCTACGGCGGCCAGGCGGTTCTGGAAGGCGTAATGATGCGCGGGCGCCGGACGATGGCGGTTTCGGTCCGCCGCCCCGACGGGGAGATCCAAACCGAAGTCCGGCCGTTGGGAGGAATCTACCAAAGCCGCATCGCCAAGATCCCGATCCTGCGCGGCGTGCTGCTGTTGTGGGATACGGTGGGGCTGGGCTGGCAGAGCCTGGAGTTTTCCGCCCAGGTTCAAGGGGAGAAACCCATCGGCAAAGGCGAATGGATCCTCACCGTCCTGGCTTCCCTGGTCGTTCTGGTCGGAGTCTTCTTCCTGGTTCCGGCCGCCGTTGGGGCGTGGATGGAGAGTGCCTTGCGCGTGTCCTCGATTGTCGGAAACGCGGCGGAGGGCGTGATCCGCCTGGTACTGCTGATCCTTTACCTCGTGCTGGTCGGTCGGATGCCCGAAATCGCCCGGGTGTTCGCCTACCACGGCGCGGAGCACAAAACCGTCCACGCCTACGAAGCCGGGGTGCCGTTGACGCCCGAATCCGTGGAGGCGTTCTCCAAGGAGCATCCGCGCTGCGGGACGTCCTTCCTGGTGGTGATCGGCATTCTGGCGATCGTCCTCTTCGCATTTGCCGGACCGATGCCTTTCTTATGGAGGATTATCACCCGCCTGATGGGAATTCCGGTTCTGGTAGCCTTCGGCTATGAATACCTGCGGTTGTCGGCGCGGATAAAAAATCCCGCATTGGCGCGGATCCTCGCCGCTCCCGGCGTGTGGACCCAGTCCTTGACCACGCGCCCGCCGGACCGGGCGATGCTGGAAGTAGCCATCACGGCTCTGCAGGCCGTTCGCCGGGTGGAAGAGCCGCCAGCGGAGGCGCCGTCGGCCGCGGAAACTGCCTCTGAGACGATGCCCCTGTCGGCGTCCGAGCACGAAGCCGTCCCGTAGCCGCAGCCGCCGAATTCTGCAACCACCAAGGTTCCCGCCATGCATCGTTCCCGCCGCATGCGCAATCTCAAGCCGTATCCCTTTGCAAAAATGGCGGAGGCGATCGCCTCGCTCCGCGCCCGCGGAACGGAGGTGATCCGGATGGACATCGGCTCGCCGGACATGCCGCCGGCGGATCATATCCTCGCGGCGGCGGAACGGGCGGTCCGCGATCCGCGTCTGCACGGCTACCCCGCGTTCGGATACGGCACGCCCTCGCTCCTGGAAGCGGTTTCGGAATACTACCAGCGGCGATTCCAGGTTCCGCTGGATCCCAAGCGGGAGGTCACCGCGCTGATCGGCTCCAAGGAAGGAATATTCCACCTCGCACAGGCTCTGCTGGAACCGGGCGACGTGGCGCTGATCCCCGACCCGGGCTATCCCGTCTACCGCATCGCGGTGGAATGGGCCGGCGCCGAGGCGCACCTCCTGCCGCTTAAGCGCGAAAACGGTTTCCTTCCGGATTGGAATTCGATCCCGGCGGAGGTCCTGGCCCGGACGCGGATGCTGTGGCTCAATTATCCGAACAATCCCACCGGAGCCGTCGCCGGGAGGGAATTCTACGCGGGGGCGCTGGATTTCGCCCGCCGGAACGGCATCCTTCTCTGCCACGACGCCGCCTATTGCGACGTGGCCTTCGACGGTTTTCTGCCGATGAGCGTTCTCGAACTGCCGGATGCTAAATCCTGCGCCGTCGAATTCACCTCCGTCTCGAAGACGTACAACATGGCCGGCTGGCGGCTGGGCTTCCTGTCCGGGAATTCCGAAGCGGTCTCCGCGCTGCGGCGTCTGAAAGGCAATGTCGATTCCGGAATCTTCCCGGCGGTGGCCGCGGCGGGAGAAGCCGCCCTGCGCGGGGATCAGACCTGGCTGGCCGCGCGCAATGCGATCTACGCCCGGAGGGGGAAAAGGATCTTGGAAGGGTTGGCCGCGGCGGGATTGCGCGCCGAGCCGGTCCGGGCTTCGATGTACATTTGGGCGTCCGTACCCCGCGGATCCACCGCCGCGGCTTTTGCGGATGCTTTCCTGCGGGAGACCGGGGTGTGTTTTGCCCCCGGGACCTTTTTTGGAGGAGAAGGCGAGGGCTATTTGCGGATTTCGTTGGCAACGCCGACGGAACGGGTGGAGCAGGCGGTTGGAAGAATGAAGGAATGGAATAGAAACGGGTAAGGGTAAAATTACCCCGGTCTCAGGGCGGGATTGCGGAACGCGGCGTTTCACATTCCGGTTCCGGGTTCGCCAAGCTGTGGCGCGTAGGAGGAAACCATGCTTTCCAATCGAATCCGCCGCCTGGCCCCGCCGCCGCGCCCGGTTCCGTTGACCATGGTCTGCTCGGCGATGCTGGGAATCACCGGCTCCTTCGGGGCGATTTTCCTTATCGTCGGGCTGATCTTCACGATAATTTTCACCCGGGGATACCGCCCGATCGACAATCTGCGGCTGGCCTCCTCCGCAAAGACCGCCCGCGGAATCATCACCGGTGTTTCCGAAACGAACGCGATTGAAAATGACGTGGTGGTCTACGCATACCGGTTCACTTTCACCGCGCGGGATGAGCGGGATTATTCTGGCGTAAGTTACTCTACCGGAAAACGCTGGTCCGTGGAAGTCCCCGTGATCGTGGAATACGTGCCCGAGGATCCTTCTGTCGCGCGGATTCAAGGCGCGCGGATTTCGGTGTTTTCCCCCTGGGTTTTATTCGTACTGATTTTTCCAGCGGTCGGGGCGGGGACGTTCCTCACGGCCGCGGTCGGCGGATTGCGCCAGACGGCTCTTCTGCGATATGGGGAAATCGCCGACGCGCGAATCCTGTCCAGCAGGCAGACGGGGATGAGCATCAATGACGTCCCGGTGCTTGAATATTCCTATGAGATCCGGACCGGCACCGGGGAGGTGATCGAAGGCAAATCGAAATCCCTGCCCGATCTGCGGATCGGAGACGAGTCGCCCGAGCCGGCGCTATTCCTTCCCTCGCGTCCCGGAGTCTCCATACTGGTGGACGCCATCTCCCTGAAGTATCCCTTGGATGTGGACGATGCCACCGGGGAGTGGATTGCTAAAGGGGGGAAGAGAACCGCCGCGTTGTACCTGCTCACCTGGGCGGCGGCGATCGGGTTAACCGCCTACTTCTTCCTGCAGGCCTTCGGCGGCTGAAAAGCCGGGAGGAAAAAACCTTCCGATCAATCCGGCGGAAAAAACTGTGTGGAAAAAACCAAAAGCCAATCATCTGCAAAATCATCCGATGGCCGCCGAACGATTACTGGATTATCAAACCGCGCTGTGTTCCGGATTACTTCTGCTGGCCGCCGCCTGCGATGTTCCGGCGGAGAATCCCTCGCCGGATACTGCCGCGCCTTTGGCGGCCGCCTCCCCCACGGCCACCACAACACTCCCATATAGTATTCGCGAGCAGACCTTGTACGAAGGGGAGGTCGTCTATACCTGCGATGCGGACGGATGCTGGCGCGAAGGCGGCAACATCGCGGGGCCTCCGGATTACTTTTATCCGGATATTGATAGGCAGAATGAGGAAATCGGGCGCCTGCTGGCCGACCTCGGGCTTCCAACGCAGGACACGGCAGACGACCGGGAAGCCTGGCGCAGGATCCGGCGGGTGTGGGCATGGCTGGAGGAAAACGGCGACTTCATCGGCGATCCCGGCCATCAGGAGGCGTGGGCCTATTTGGTCCGACTCTCTCCCGAGAACGCCTGGGTTTCCATCGGGGACATGGCGAAGGCGTATGCGCATTTCGGGAAGCTTCCGATGGAGGCCTGCAACTCAAAGGCGTTTACGTTCGTCACGCTGCTATACCGGTCGGGAATCCCTCCCGGCCGCGTTTCCGCGGCGACCGGATTGGTCCACAATTCCGGGCATGTCTATGCGGTGGTGCGGGTGGAGGGCCGGTGGCGCGTGCTCGACCCCTCGTGCCTACTTCACCATCCGCAACTCTCGGAGGATCCGGAGAGCGTCGGGTGCGTCGATGGAATGGATTACGCCCATCCCACCCAACTCGAACCTTTGCCCGGATCGCATTTTCCTTCGCCGATGCTGGCGGAGTAGATGGAAACCGTCGTCGAAAAAGCCGGTTCGAAAAACGAATCATTATTGCTGCGGTACTCCAAGGCGCACGGCCGGGAACACGATGAATCGTTCCTGCCGGGGAGGGATTTTGGACTTTCTCCTGAGTATCCGGCTTTCCTTCTTCGGAAGTAAGACGAAATCGCGGGCGCGGCGGCGTTGATGCGCAGCCGGGAATATCGAAAGGCCGGGAAGGGAAGGTTTTCCATTTTCCATGCCGTGGACAATTCGCAGGAGGCCTATTCCCGGCTTTTGGATGCTGTCCGTCCGCATTTTCACGGCCTGCGCAGCGTATACTTATTCCTCCCGGAACGGAAGACCGAAATCCGGGTTGTGATGGAAGGGCTGGGGTTCTCCGTGGAACGGTTTTCCTACGTCCTGGAATGCCGGCATGCGGCCGCCGAGGAGGCGGTCTTTCCCGCCGGATACTCGCTCCAGGTTGTGAGACCGGAAGACCGGATCGGCATCCGTCTCTTCCCGGATCTCATCAACCGGAGTTTCCGGGATCTTGCCGGGCACGTCGAATGCACCCCTCGGATGGTGAGCGGTTGGTTCGGCGGCAAATCTTACCTCGCGGGCGGGCTGTGCCTGTTAGAGTGCGAGGGCGAGCCCGTCGGAACGGTGCACATCCGGCGGGAAGAGGAAAACAATAAGGCGGCCGAGGGCGCCGCCCTGAGCGTCGAAACGGCGCATCAAGGCAGGGGGTTGGGACGGATGCTGTTGCGGCATGCCAAAGCCTTCGCCCGGCAAAACGGACTCCGCTCGGTGATCCTATCAGTGAATGCCGAAAACGAATCGGCGATCCGCCTATACCGCTCGGAAGGATTTTTCCCCGTCGAAACGGCGGTTTGCTACTCCTTGGCGTGCGGCCGCAAAACGTTAAAATACGGCCGGGAGGAAGCAATATGACAAAACCTTTGCGGGCTGTCGTGGCCGGTCACATTTGCCTGGATATCCTCCCGGATTTCGAGCATTTAACAAACCACGACCTGCCTTCCCTGTTGAAACCGGGAAAACTGGTGCAGATCGGATCGGCGCAGTTTTGCAGCGGCGGCCCGGTCTCCAACACCGGCTTGGCCCTTCACCATTTGGGAATCCCGACCATGTTGATCGCCAAAACCGGCGACGATCCGCTGGGCGGAATCCTTCGGCAGATCATCGCCAAGCGGGGCCCCGAACTGGCGGAGAGGATTTTGGTGGATCCGCGGGTCGATACTTCCTACTCCATCATCATCAGCAACCGGGTGACCGACCGGCTTTTTCTGCACTGCACCGGCGCCAACGACACCTTTTCCTCCGCCGACATCGACTTCGAGGCCGTCCGCGGCGCGGATATATTCCATTTCGGCTACCCGCCGGCGCTGCGGCGGATGTACGTGGACGGGGGAAGCGAACTTGCCCGCGTGATGCGCTCCGCCAAGGAAACCGGGGCGACCACTTCACTGGATATGTCGCTGCCGGATCGCAACGCGGAAAGCGGCTCAGTCGACTGGCGGCAAATCTACCGGGGCGCCATGCCCTACGTGGATATCTTCCTCCCAAGTCTGGAGGAACTCCTGTTCACCTTGCGGCGCTCGGAGTTCGAACGGCTCTCGTCGACGGACGGATTTTCGCGGCCGGCGGATCCGCGTTTGCTGGAGGACATCGGCGGGGAATTGCTCGACATGGGCGTGAAGATCATCCTGGTGAAAATGGGTGAGCACGGGGCGTACATGCGCACCGCCGGCGGGGCGGCGCTGAAAACCATAGGCCGGGCCCGCCCGGCCCCGGAGGCGTCCTGGGCCGACCGCGAGCGGTGGATTCCATGCTTTGCGGTGAACGCCGTCGGCACCACCGGCGCCGGAGATTCGACCATCGCCGGCTTCCTGGGCGGATTGCTGCGGCGGACGTCGATCGGCGAGGCTATGACGATGGCGGTGGCCGTCGGCGCCTGCAACGTCGAAGCCGCCGATTCCCTGAGCGGCTTGCGGACTTGGGAAGCGACCCGCGAGCGGGTGCGGGCGGGCTGGGAACGGCGTCCGCTGAAAATCAAGGCCGATGGATGGCATTGGAGCGACCACCAAGGCATGTGGATCGGCCCGAGGGAAAAAGCCGTTTTATAGGGGTGAATTGCCAACTCGCACCCGGAGCAATCGGAGATTCACGGCAGAGGGAATGGGATCATGATGGAAGAGGACAGCGGGATGAATCCTCCCGACCTTCGTCCCGGAGAATGGGTAGTCTGGAATGGTCTGCCCTATCGGGGATTCTTAGTCCGAAAAATTAATTATCAGGAGTTTAGGTTCCTTATCATCCTTGGGTTGGCCTGGCTTTTTTCCATTTATCTTATTCTCTCCCAGTCCTTGAAATATGCGCACGAGCACCCCATGCCCATAGGGTCATTCCTTGACCGGGAGTGTGTGCTGCTTCTCTGCGCATCGCTATCCTTCTCTCCACCGTTGCCCTATCATTTCCGGGAAGACATTCGCGATTTTCGTAAACGAAAAAAAACGAGGTACTTCCTAACCGAGGAAAGGATCATCGCCGTTTGGGGGCCGGGAGAGCAGGATCGACGATCCGAGAACATCCATGGAATCTGTGATGTGAAATTGGATCGTCATTCCGGAGGAAGGGGGACCGTCACGGTTGGCGGCGTGGCCCTTGAGGGTATTGAGGACGCGGATATTGTCTGCAATAAAATCGCCGCTCTGCGCGAGGCGAGGGAATCTCGAACGGGCTTTGAAGACCGGCGATAGGCATTTGCAGAAGAAAAAAGCCGGCGAAAGTGATGTTCTCCGTCGGCTTTTTCTTTGTGGAAAATGATTGCGGGATTATCCGCAGGATCCTTCCCGGGAGCCGCCGCCCTTTCCACCTCCCTGCGGGCCGCGCGCGCCGCGCCCGGCACCGGCCATAAGCGCATCGTACGCCTCCTGACTCATATATTGGGGGATGTACGAGGTTCCCGTCTCCCGCTCATAGGCGGCGCTGTAGGCCTGCAAATGGTTGATCGATCCCCGGCGCAGATTATCCAGAACATTAAGCAACGCGGGCGCCGACGTTCCACTCTGAATCCGTTCGAGATCCAGGATGTCGATTTCCTCGATGGCGGCTCCGGCCCGAAGCGCCGAGGCCAGCGATTCCGATCCCATGGCGGTGAATTGCGCATAAAGCTCCTGGACCGCGGCCGTCGGAAATTCGCCTTCTCCAAACCCGGCCAGCGGATCGGAGATCCCTCCGCCGGCGAGGAGTGAGATCAACGCATCCATATGGGTCTGTTCGCTTTGCGAGATGTTTTGGAATGCGTTGTATTCCCATCGCCGGTACAGCTCGAGGTAGACGTCGCGGGCGAGTTTTTCCTCTTCCAGCAGGGACGCGGTCAGGGCGATCTCGTCGGCGGAAAGCGCTGCGGAAGCAGCGGATGAGAATGCCGGAGATCCGTTCCCCTGGCCGGCGTCGGCGGGACGGTTGGAGGATCCGTTCTGATCCGCGCTTTGGCCTCCGGACTGATTCTCGCCGGAAGGACCGTTCGATTCGGCCCCCGCACCGCGTCCCAGAGGATCCTGATTTTGACTGTTGCGGTATTGCTCCATTTGTATGGATTGGCTTTCCGCGCGGATGAGAACATACGCGCTGCCTCCGATCAGAACGGTCGCCAGACCGCCGATCAGGCCGTACGTCAGCAATTTCCCGATCATCATTTGCTCCTTTTCTGCGGGGCCGGAATGCCTCCGGCTTTTCCCGCGGCGATTCCGCCCTTCGGATTGCATCCGAACCAGACCGCATTGCGGATTAGATCCTGAAGATTCATTTCAAAACGGCGCTTTCCGGCGACGGGCGGCGGAAAGGCCGGGCCAGCCATTGCTTTGTGGCGCAGACGATCCAACGCCAATGCAGGATCACATGAAGCGCGATTCCGACGATCATCACTATCCCGGCCAGGTCGTGGACAGCGCTCCACGTTCCACGCTCAAGACCGAGAAACGACGTGATGAACGATGCGTTCCGGCCGCCTTGATATCCCCCCGATCCTAGAAACAGAAAGGCAATTCCGGATGCACCGGCGATCAGAAATGCCAAACCGATTACGCCGTCCAACAGGTAATTCATTTTCATTTTTTCCATCGCAGACTCCTTCCTTCGATATTCCGATAATCCGGATGGTATTGAAGAGATTTGAATTTCGTATGAAGACCGCATGTACATGGGATTAAGGCTGTCCCATCCCGCATCGTGGATAGTCACGGCCGTTCTCACACGGAAAACGCCGTTGAATTTGGATTTCCGGGTGACCGGAAAACCTCCAAGCGACTCGGCGGACAATCGGACCTGAAACTCCGAATAGATGCGAAGAGGGTATCCGGAGGGATGCGCGTGCATGAACACCGGGCGGATCCTTCTCCCGGCGTCGACGCGCAATGAGGAGGCGAGCCGGAAACATAACGCCTACGAAGGAAAAGAATCGCTTTAAGCGGCGAAATAAAAGTTGATCAGGAGAATCCAAAGGCAAACCCAGGCGTATCGAATTCAAATGCGCCGGATCGGGCGGAGCGGCCGGTTGGACGGAGGATGTCCACGGGCGGAATGCATAGACTAAGCCACCAGACCTGCGCCAATGAGCTGAGGGAAATTTGCAGTGGATTCCGGGGTCGGTTGTTTTCGAATGCCGCTTAGGCAAAGAGGTGGATTTCGAGGATGCCAGAAATCCGAAGCGGAAGGGAGCTCGAGCCGGTTGGGAAAACGACAATGGAATATCGGGCGGAACCGGGCGCGGATCAGGATCCCGCTTCGTTTTCCGACTGGGAAAAGGCTTCCACGATCGTCGCGTCCTCCTGCTCCAGATCCGAGGCATAACGATCCATGAAATCCGAGTGGCGCATGCGCAGGGCGAGGACGGCGACGGCGTTCAGATCGGACGGTTCGGCCCGGAGGCGGCCGTCGGCGGCGGCATAGGCGCGCGCGGCTTCAAACAGCACGCTTGTCCCCCGCAGCGAGGAGACGCCGAGTTGCTCGATCGCCTCAAGCCCGACCCGGACGGTTTCCGGCGCCAGCTGCACCTCCGGGATGCGGTTGCGGGCGGCGAGGATTTCCCCGCGAATCGCCTCGGTTTCCTCGCGGTAATATTCAATCATCCCGCGCGGATTGAGTTCGAACGCGTGCGCGCGCTGGTAGGCTTCCCAGCGGTCGGAGGAATTGGCCAACCCGCGGACCACGGCCCGCAGGCCGAAGCGGTCGGCGATCTGCGGTCGGAGGGCTCCCTCCTCGGGATTCATGGAACCGACCAGGATAAACCGCGAGCGGTAGGTCGCCGAAACCGGTCCGCGCCGAACGGTGTAGACGCCTTGCGCGGCGGCGTCCAGGATCGCGTCCGCAACTTCGCGCTTGAGCAGATTCACCTCGTCAACATACAGCAGGTTTCGGTCGGCATGCGAAAGGATCCCGGGTTTGATTTGCATCCGCTGATGGGCCGCCGCCCGTTCGTCGATTCCGCCGATTACGTCCGACAACTCGGAATGCAGGGGGAGTTCAATCAGACGGGCGCGGTCGGTGAACGTGAGGGGTTCGCCTTGCCCGTATTTTTTGGCGCAATCCGGGCAGATCGATTCGATTCCGCCGCTTTCAACATCTTCGGGCATACAGCCGTATGCGCATAGACTGCGCGGAACGTCCGGTAGGAGGGGCGACAGGCTGCGAACGGCGGTCGTTTTACCCGTCCCGCGGGGACCAAGGAGCAAAACACCTCCCACGGCGGGATTGATCACCGCAAGCAGGAGTGACAGTTTCATTTCCCATTCGCCGACGATCGACACAAACGGGAACGGCAGGGATTCGGCCAACCCGCGGTCGCCGGGCTCGACGACGGCCAAAAACCTCCGCGAGGAGGCTACTTCCAGCAGATGGGTAAGGCTGCGAATGGCTTCCGCCATGGAATGGGACTACTCGACGTCGGGTTTGAACTCGCCGGAATCCATCGTGTGAAGCATATCCGGCATATCCTCCAGCACATCCAGCATGTCGTAGGAGAGTTCCGCCATTTGAGGGGGCAAAGGGATGGAGGCTGGAATTCGCGGATTGGCAGGCGGCTTCGGAACTTCCCGCTTGGGGGGAAGCGTTTCGAGGCTTTTTTTCCGCAGGATGCGCTGGTCGGAGGAAATGGTCCCGACATAGTTGCCGTCTAGGTTGTAGATTTCCTTCTCGCGGGTCGCCCATCCGATCCACTCGCCGATCTGGTTGAACAGATAGGGATAGAGCAGGAAGGCCCCCCAGTCCCCCCGGGAAGTGAAGATGATCATCGGTGCGGGTACGGTTTTTGAGGTCATATCGCCCTAGCTGACATCATTATACGTCCAGAAGCGGTTTGCCACAAAATTCCACACCAGCACCACCAGCACGGCGCAGGCCAAGGCCAGATTGCGCGAGGCCTGCTCGCCTCCGATCGGCAGAGCCGGACTGCTGTTTTCCAGAACCCTTCTCCATACCGGAATGAGAGCGCTGAACAGCGGGGTGCGGATCGCCAAACCGACGGTGTTGATCAGCGTGAATTGGACTGCCTGCCGCCATACGGGCTTGGAGCGTGAATCCGGATAGGTCCAGAAACGGTTGAAGATGAAATTGCTGGTGACGGCGGCCAGAAAGGATAAGACGGAGGAAGGCACGGGCGGGAAGTTCAGCCAGGGGCCGGCGTAGATCGGGAGGGCCGCGCCTCCAAAAAAGCGGATGTGGAGGTTTACAGCGGCGGTGGTCAGCAGGTTGAACGTTCCGAAATCCACGACCGCTCCGATCGTTCCCACCACCAGGAACTTGACGAAGCGCTTGCCTTCCGTCCGCACATTAATCCGTTTCCCGTTTTTTATCGAAGCTTCCATGGAAACCTTTTTATCGCGAAACCCTCCCCGATCAAGTCCCCGGACGGGCCGGGAGCGCAAAGAATGCAGAGAATTTTAAGAGGGTGTTGAAGGAGTCCTAACTTGGTGTCATTGCGAGCCTGTCCGCGCGAAGCGGGGGCGACCGGAGGGAGCGAAGCAATCTCCTTTGCCGGAAAAGCAGGAGAATGCTTCGTCGCTTCGCTCCCTCGGCCTCGCCACGGCGAAGCCGGGGCGGGGCTCGCAATGACATCTCAGGACTTTTTCACCGCCCTGTTAAACAACACTCCGTGCCTTTCTCCCTTCCGGCCGAATTCGGCCGGGCAGATTCACGCGTTGCGGATCTGAATTTTTTGCCGGAAATGATGAACGGTCCGGCGCAAGCCTTCCTCGAGCGGCACCTTGGGCTCCCAGCCCAGGACGGTGCGGGCGCGGGTGATGTCGGGCTGGCGCCGCTGGGGATCCCCTTCACCCCGCCGGTCCGGCAGGAACTGCAGTTTGGCCGGCGGATCGAACGAGCCGGAGATCCGTTCGGCGAACTCCCGGATGCTGATCTCCGCTGGATTCCCCAAGTTGACCGGATCGTGTCCGCCGCTCCACAGCAATCGGCAGATCCCCTCCACCAGGTCGTCCACGTAGCAGAAGGAGCGGGTTTGGGATCCGTCGCCGAAGACGGTCAAAGGAATGCCGCGCAGCCCCTGGCCGATGAAGTTCGGAACCACCCGGCCGTCGTCGAGCCGCATGCGCGGCCCGTAGGTGTTGAAGATGCGGGCGATTTTCGTATCCAGGTTGTGATAGCGATGGTAGGCCATCGTCATTGCCTCGGCGAACCGTTTGGCTTCGTCGTAGACCGAACGCGGGCCGATCGGATCGACGTGCCCGGCATAGGTCTCCTTCTGCGGGTGTTCCAGCGGGTCGCCGTAAATTTCCGAGGTGGAGGCGAGCAGAAAGCGCGCGCCGCAAGCCCTTGCGACGCCGAGGGAGTTGTGGGTGCCGAGGGCGCCGGCTTTCAGGGTCTGTATCGGAAGCTGCGGATATCCGAACGGGCTGTCGGGATTCGGGCTGGCGGGCGAGGCAAAATGCAGAACGGCCTCGACCGCAAAGGGCAGCTTGATGAATTCGGAAACGTTGTGCTCGACCAGCCGGAACCGCGGATGAAGGGCGAGGTGGGCCAGGTTCTCCTTCGCGCCGGTGACGAAATTATCCATCCCGACGACTTCGTGTCCTTCAGCCAGAAGGCGGTCGCAGAGATGGGAGCCTATAAAGCCGGCCGCGCCGGTTAAAAGGATGCGCATGGTTGCTCCTGAAATGCCCTCGAAGCGCGACGTTTTCAACTCCCGGACCGCGCCCCTTGATCTCGCAGGGCGGAACGGGGGATGGGACCTCTAAGGGAAGGTCGGGATTTGGCCCGGGATGAGTCCATCGGCGGGAAATAGCGGTGGCTGGACGGATACCTATCCTACCGCCAATCGACCTTGGTCACCTGGCCGTCGCCGGTCAACGGCTGGCCTTCGCCGCTGGCGAGGTCGACGATCCACAAATTGCCTTCGTATACCAAGGCGATTTGGGACCCGTCCGGCGACCATTCGGCCTGTGCCGCCTCTCCGGCGGTCAATCCCGGTTCGCTTTCCGGCGGAAAGACCGCCCGCAAGTTGCTTCCGTCGCGGTCGAAAACCATCAGGCGGTACCTGCTGCGGTCGCTTTCCGAAGGCCGGATCGCCTGCAGAAAGGCGACATTATACCCTCGTTCGTACGTAAGACTGAGCGCCGGGCCGGGGGCAGGGTAAGCGAACATCCCGGTTTGTTCCGCCAGGATGATCGGATCCCCCCCGGCGGACGGAACGGCGACCAGGTCGAAAGCCGGGCTGTCCTCGGGCGCCTCGGAGCCCAGCGGTTCGCCGTGCTGGACGGTGAGTAGAAAAGCTCCGTCGGGTGTCCAACTGATGGCGGGCAGCCAGACCCAGTCGGCGAGCGTGCGGAAGGGGGTGATCGCCAGCAAGGAGCGGCGGACACCTCCGCCAGCGGGGATCCAGCCGACCTCGTCCGGCCGGGCGTAGGCCAGTTTGCTTCCGTCGGGCGACCATGCGAACTTCGTCCCCCACCAGGCATACGCCCCTTCGGTGTTCGGGGGTAGGAGGATTGTCTCCGCCCCCGTCTTTCCCTTTTCGTCGAAGGAGATCAGGCGCAGGTCGTTCTTCGCCTTCCAACCCGGCGCCGACGTCGCCGGCTCGACCGTCGAGAAGGCGATGGTGCGTTTTTGGGCGGGTGACCAATCGGCGAAGTGGATCACGTTGAACACCCCGAGCGGGAAGGGCTGTTCTCCGCCGAAGGCGGCGACCGCAAACAGCGCATTCAGGCGCGCCTCCTCTCCGCGCGAAAACAGGAGCCATTGCCCGTCGGGCGAGAGTGAAAAAACCCGCGAATCCAAATCCGCTGAAGCTACCAGCGGAAATCGGTTGCCGGAATCCTGAGTCAGAATCCAGGCGTTCCCGCCGTCAAGGTAAGCCAGCGCGCCCTTGATCGGCACGTTGCGGAAGGAGGACGCGGCGCCGATCATCAGGATTTCCGGCACCGCCTCCTTGATCAGCGTGGTGCGCAAGGGCGTGCGCGAGGTTTCAATGCCGTCCTCGGTGATGATCCGATAGGTAATTTCCTGCAGGCCCTCCGCGCCCGCCTGGATCAGCCGCGTTTCATCGGGAGGCAGGGCTTCGTTGCGGACAATTTGCCGTTGGAAGGGAATCGCCACCCGTTCCACCTCGAAGGTTTCGGCCACCCGGATCACGCGCACCGTGGAGCCGTCGGCGATCAGCGAATACAAAGGCGGAATCACCCGATCGAGTGGGCCGAGGAGCACTCCCGCCTGCGCCAAAACGTTGGCCACGGTCGTCCCCGGCGCGATCTGCAGGTCGCGCCGTTCGTTGTCGACGATCAGGATCACCGCCACGTCCGGCGCCTTCGCCTGCGGCGCGGCGCAGGAAGAGAATCCGGCCGCCAGGAGACAGACCGCCGCCGCCCATCCGGCAAAGGTGCGCGGAGACGGGAAAGGCTTCGCGGATGATCGGAAAAAACGCGCTGGTATAATTTCGCGGTGCATGCGGATCGATTCGGGATGCCGGCCGGAGGGGCGAATCAGCGGATGATTCCGCTGACGGCGATGTAGCCGTCCCCGACGAGGATCTCCTTAACTTGAAATCCGGTGGCCAGGGATCCCACCGAGCCGGTGAAGACTTCGGTCAGGACGTTCGAGACTGCTGTCAGCAGGCCGGCGGGTAGATCGAGCGGACCGACTTGGGCCTGTTCCAAAACGAGGTCGATCTTCCCCGCATCGGTTACATCCGGACGAAGAATCAAGATGGCGGAAGCGGACACGCCTCCAGAGGAGAGCATCCCGTATACTTTAATCCGGCCGTCGCGGAGGAAAACCTGCGCATTGTGGAAGGTGTTGCCGGGGTTGGCGTCCAGCTTTTGCTGGAGATAGGCGGTCATCTGGGATTCGGTAAACACCACGGTGGCGCCGCCGTCAACAGCCAAGGCGATCGCCTGCGACCAAGCCTGTTCGATGGCCGACTTGTCGCCCTCCGGGGTTATTTCCGGACCGGGGGCGTCGGGTCCGCCGAGGTATACCGAGCAGGCAAGCGCCGGAGCGGCAAATCCGAAAGCCACCGCCAGGAACGGGAGGAATTGGGATTTATGGGATTTCATCATCCACCGGCCCGGAATGCGGGAAAATCCGCCCTTCCAGAAAGATTATAGCATGACGACTCACGCCCCCGAACCCCTGCCGCTTAGCGCGCTGCTGGAAAGCGTGTTATTTGTCGCCTCCGATCCGGTCCCTGTTCCGGTCCTCGCCAACGTGCTGGAGGTGGAGGCCGACAAGGTGGAGGAGGCCCTCAAGGAGCTCGGCGCCGAATACGGGAAGCGCGGATTGCAGATCCTCCGCATGGGAGATCGGATCCATATCACCACCTCACCCCGCGCCGCGCAGATCGTTGAGCGGTTCCTTGGCATCGAGCACACCATCGGCTTGAGCCGCGCCGCGTTGGAGACCCTGGCGATCCTCGCCTACAAACAGCCCCTTACCCGCCCGCAGATCGACGCCATCCGGGGGGTGAATTCCGAAAGCGTCCTGGAAAACCTGATCGCCAAGGACCTGGTGGAGGAAGTGGGCCGGACCGAAGGACCGGGCCGGCCGATCCTGTACGGGACGACGGAAGCCTTCCTGCGGCATTTCGGATTAAGCTCGGCCGCGGACCTGCCGCCGCTGGAACTGGAAGATCCGTCCAAGGATGATCCTGCAGCCGCCGGAACCCCGGCGCCGCTGTTGAAGGAGTGACCGCGGTGGGCAAGGAACGCCTGCAGAAAATCCTCGCCGCGGCCGGATTGGATTCGCGGCGCGGCTGCGAAACGCTAATCGAAGCGGGACGGGTAGTGGTCAACGGGAAACGCGCCGTGCTGGGGATGAGCGCCGATCCGGAAGCGGACGAAATCCGCGTCGACGGCCGGCGGCTTCCCGCGCGGCCGCGCCCGCGGACCTTTGCGCTGCACAAGCCGCGGCGGGTCGTTTCGTCCCTCGCCGCGCAGGGCGAACGCTCCACCGTGAGGGATCTCCTGCCCTTTCCAGGAAGGTTCTATCCCGTCGGCCGGCTGGATCTGGACAGCGAGGGGTTGATCCTTCTGACCAACGACGGGGAACTCGCCCAACGGATCTCCCATCCGAAGTTCGAAGTCGAAAAAGAGTATGGCGTGCTGGTAGCCCGGCGGCCCTCGGAGGACCAGCTGGCGGCGTGGAGGAGGGGGGTCGTTCTGGAGGACGGATTCCAAACCGCGCCGATGTCGGTAAAATTTGTGGCCCCGCAAGGGCGCGGAGCTTGGCTGCGGATCGTCATGCACGAAGGGCGCAAGCACGAATTGCGCGATGTCGGCAGCCGGATCGGCCTGCCGGTCGTGCGGATCATCCGCCGCCGGATCGGCAGTGTGGTCCTGGGGGGCCTGAGGCCCGGCCAGTACCGCGAGTTGACCGCCCAAGAAACGAGATCGCTCCGCCTTCCGCCGGAGCCGAAGTCCGGCGCCCGCTCAGAGCCGCGGCGGGAATCCTCCGTTGGCCGCGGCAAGAGGAAAATCGGAAAGGGGTAGATATGGAATCGACATCCCCAGCCACTTCCTGGTTCGATCAACCGGTAGCGGGGCGCACTTCCCTGCGTCGGGAGCACCTCCTCTGGGCGATTCTGATCTTGGCCGCGGCAGTCACCCGGTTCGCGATGCTCGAGCCGCGCGTGATCAGCCACGACGAAGGACAGCACGTTCAGATGGCCTGGTCGCTGTTCCGGGGAGCCGGCTACACCCCCAATCCGATGACCCATGGGCCGTTTCAGATCCTCGCCGTGGCCGCTTCCTACGCCTTGTTCGGAGCGAGCGATTTTTCATCGCGCGTGCCCGCCGCCCTGTTCGGCGTGGCGGCGGTCGCCTTGCTGTACCTGTTCCGCCGGTGGCTGGGGAAAGGCGGGGCGCTGGCGGCCGGAGCGCTGATGCTGGTTTCCCCGTATATGCTGTATTACTCGCGCTACGTCCGCAACGAGTCGTTCGTGGTGGTGTGGGGGTTGCTGATGTTCTACGCTGTCGGCCGCTACCTGGAAAGCCGGCAGCCCCGCTGGCTCTACCTGCTGGCGGCCGCCCTGGCCCTGCATTATGCGACCAAGGAAACCGCTTTTATCTATGCCGGATTGGCGATCCTGTTCCTGCTCGGCTTGGTCTTCCTTCAACTCTCACGCACTCCCTGGGAGAGTTCGGACCGCAAGGCTCGCTTCCAAATCTTTCTGGCGCTGGCGATCCTCCTCGCCGTATGCGGATTGGGTTTGATCGTCGCCGGAAGGGCGGAGCTGATCGACGCCGCGCGCGCCGCGGGCGTCGTGACGGACCCGGAACGAATGACCCACACCGACATCTGGATCAGTCATCCGATGGTCGTACTCGGACTGGCGCTGATCTTCGCTTCGGCCGGATTCCTGATCGCGGGCGCCGCCGCGCCAATCCGTGAGTTCGGTTTGGCGGGATTGCGGGAGAAAATCCCGGCCGTCGATCTGCTGGTGGTGTTCTCAACGACCCTGCTTCCGCAGTTGGCCGCGCTGCCGATGGCGGTGTTCAACCTTAATCCCTTCGACGGGGATCCGTACGAAAAAATAAAGGATGTCAATTACATCTTCGCGACTTTGGTCTGCCTGGCCGGGGTGACCGTCCCAGCGGTCGCCGTCGGATGGATGTGGAACCGGAAATTGTGGGCAATTTGCGCCGGGATCTTCTTCGGGGTTTACGTGCTGTTGTTTTCGGTATGTTTCACCAATTTCTCCGGAGTGGTGATGGGGCTGATCGCCGCGGTGAATTATTGGATGGCTCAGCAGGAGGTCCAGCGCGGGGCGCAGCCCTGGTACTACTATCTGATCCTCCAAATTCCCATGTATGAGTATCTGCCGGCCCTGCTCGCGCTTACCGCTCCGGGGATCGCCCTTTTCCTGCGGCGCAAACCCGCATCCGCCGCGGCGGCCGGCAAGGCGGAAGACTCCATCGAGCGGGCGGAACCGACTTCCGTGTGGCGGTCGATCGCGGATTTCCCCATGGTATGGCTGTTCGGCTATTGGTCCCTGACGGCGCTGCTCGTATTCACGCTGGCCGGCGAAAAAATGCCGTGGCTGACGGTGCACATCGCTCTCCCGTTCATTCTTCTCGGGGGTTGGGCCGTTAGCCGGGTGGCTGAGGGTGTCGACTGGCCGGAAATTCTGGAATGGCCGCGCTGGGTCGGGTTGGCGGCGGTACCCGCCGCCCTGATCGCGGCGGTCGCCGCGGCCGGAAGCGCTTTGGGCGGCGCCCGGCCCCTGTCCGGTGACACGCTGGATGCGCTTTCCGCCAGCGGGGATTTCGTGTTCTTGTCGCTGATGGCGGTGGGGGGGATCCTGCTGATCGGCTCCCTCTGGCGGGGGGTGAATTCAGGCTTCTTCCCGCGTCTGGCCTACCTGGGAACCGCTCTGGTTCTTGGAATCTGCAGTATGCGCGCCGCCTGGATGGCGAGTTATATCCATTACGACGACGCGACGGAATTCCTGGTCTACGCCCACGCGGCCTCCGGCGTTAAGACGGCAATGACGCAGATCGAGGACATCTCCCGGAAGACCGCCGGAGGCGTGGATCTGGTCGTGCCGTACGACGTCCGTTCCGGATGGCTGTTGAACTGGTATCTGCGCGAATACCCGAACGCTTACAATTACGGAGACCGGCTGGAGAGGCCGCTCGCCGATGCTCCGGTGGTCATCGTCGGCGATTTTTATTGGTCGCAGGCGGATCAACTCCTTTCGGAAACGCATTATGCGTTCACCTACATGCGGATGTGGTGGCCGATGATGGATTATTTCGGCCTGACTTGGGACCGGGTTTGGAACGCCGTCAACGATCCGGCCTACCGCTCGGCGCTGTGGCGGATTTGGTTTTATCGCGACTACGGCGAATACGCCCGGCTGACCAACCAATCGCTGACCCTTTCGAATTGGCCTTCGGGGGAACGCATGCGCCTGTATGTGCGCAAGGATTTGGCCGCGCAGGTATGGCAATACGGCTCGGAAGCCTTCACGCCGCCGGCGGCTTTGGATCCGTATGCGGGCGCAGTTCGAAGCGTGGCCGCCGCGGACCTTTGGGGCCTGGAAGGCGAACAGACCGGAGCCTTCCAAAGGCCGCGGGCGGTCGCCGCCGCGCCGGACGGCTCGTTCTACGTCGCCGATACCGGCAACCACCGCATCCAGCATTTTGGTCCGCAGGGTGATTTCCTTACCGCGTGGGGCTCCTTCAGCGGGATGGAAGCCGCGCAGGCGCCGGAAGGGACCTTCAACGAGCCGTGGGGCGTCGCCGTGGGTCCGGACGGCTCGGTCTATGTCGCCGATACGTGGAATTACCGCGTGCAGAAATTCGCCCCAGACGGCGAATTCCTCGCCGTCTGGGGCGCAACCACGAGCGCGGATCCCGGCTATCAGTTCTACGGCCCCCGGGCGATCGCCGTGGATTCGCAGAACCGGGTTTTCGTCGCCGACACCGGAAACAAACGGATCGTATATTTCGATTCCGAAGGGAACTATCTGGGAGAGATCGGAAGCCCCGGATTTGACTACGGGCAATTCGACGAGCCGGTCGGGTTGGCGTTCGCGCCGGACGGCCGGTTGTACGTCGCCGATACCTGGAACCGCCGGATTCAGGTATTCCAGGAGATCGAAAGGAGATTCGAATATTTCACGGAGTGGCCGGTCGCCGGTTGGGAAGGGCAATCCACCGACACCAAGCCCTACCTCGCGGTGTCGGCCGACGGCCGGGTCTGGGCCACCGATCCGGGGAATGCAAGGATCCTCGTCTTCGACGCGGACGGGGCGTTCCTGTTCACCTTCGGGGCCTACGGGACGGATGCCGCTTCCTTTGCCATGCCGACCGGGATCGCCGTGGATGCGGAAGGGCGGGTCTTTGTAACCGATACCGACAATCACCGGGTGATGCTGTTCTCAGGATTGTAGGGCGGATCGTCATCCCGGCGTGTTCTCAGCCGGGATCCATGGGGTACCCAGTCGAAAGGCGCCGTCACTCCGGCGTGTACTCAGCCGGGGTCCATGAGGTACCCAGTCGAAAGGCGCCGTCACCCCGGCGTGAACTCAGCCGGGGTACAGGAGCATGGGTTTAAGGATTGGCTCCGAAGGTTTC
>JAFGKK010000044.1 GCA_016928575.1 Anaerolineales bacterium | reverse complement strand
TTGAGGTGGGGTTCGTTCATGGAATAGAACACCTTGGACTCGGCCGGGATTCGTTTTTCGATCAACCTTTTTGCAGTGGAGTCATTTTTGTTCTTTGTGTACCTCTTGCGGCGGTTTCTTTTTCGGATTTGCCTTCGACGGACCTTCCCCGGCTATGCAAACCATCCCTCTTCGGGGTATATTCCCTACCCGAGGACCGATTCGGCGGCACAGGAGAACAACCGCCATGGCTTCCCGGCAATTCTCCCTGCTAACAGACGACGACCTATACCTCTTTAACGAGGGCAGCCACACCCGCCTGTACCGCAAACTCGGCGCGCATCCGGTACAAGCGGAAGGGAAGGACGGAGTCTACTTCGCCGTCTGGGCTCCGAACGCCGAACGGGTGTCGGTCATCGGGGACTTCAACGATTGGGACGGCCGCCGGGATAAACTCGCCCCGAAAGGCTCCTCCGGCATCTGGGAAGGCTTTCTCCCCGGCGTGGAACGGGGGACGATGTACAAGTACCTCATCCAATCCCGAAACCACGGCTACCGGATGGGGAAACTCGATCCGTACGGTTTTTATTTCGAGGTTCCGCCGCGGACGGCGTCGATCGTCTGGGATTTGGAATACGCTTGGGGCGACCGGGAATGGATGGAAGCCCGGGCCGGCCTCGAGCTGCAAAAACGTCCGGTCTCGGTGTACGAAATGCACATCGGTTCCTGGCGGCGGGTGGCCGAAGAGGGCAACCGCCCGCTCTCCTACCGGGAATTGGCCGGGCTCCTTCCGGATTACATCCGGGAAATGGGCTTCACCCACGTGGAATTCCTCCCGGTGATGGAGCACCCCTTTTACGGTTCCTGGGGGTACCAGACCACCGGCTACTTCGCCCCGACCAGCCGCTACGGAACGCCGCAGGATTTTAAGCATCTGATCGACGTCCTGCATCAAAACGGAATCGGCGTGTTTCTGGATTGGGTTCCTTCGCATTTCCCGACCGACGAGCACGCCCTGGGGAATTACGACGGCACCCACCTCTACGAGCATGACGATCCGCAGCAGGGGATCCATCCGGATTGGAATTCGTACATCTTCAACTACGGCCGCCGCGAGGTGCGCTCCTTCCTGCTTTCCAGCGCCCTCTTCTGGCTCGACGAATACCACGCCGACGGGCTGCGGGTGGACGCGGTGGCGTCGATGCTCTACCTGGATTACTCCCGCAAGAACGGGGAATGGCGGCCGAACCCATACGGCGGCAACGAAAACCTGGAAGCCATTTCGTGGCTGCGGCGCTTCAACGAGGACGTCTATCGCGAGCATCCGGGCGTGCAGACCGTCGCCGAGGAATCCACCGCCTGGCCGATGGTATCGAAGCCGGTCTACCTCGGCGGGCTGGGCTTCGGGTTCAAATGGGACATGGGCTGGATGCACGACACGCTGTCCTACATCACCAAGGAGCCGGTCCACCGGCGCTACCACCACCGCGATCTGACCTTCCGGATGCTGTACGCCTTCACCGAGAATTTCATGCTGCCGCTTTCGCACGACGAGGTGGTGCACGGGAAGGCGTCGCTGCTGGCGAAGATGCCCGGCGACGACTGGCAGAAATTCGCCAACCTGCGTCTGCTGCTCGGTTATATGTACGCCATGAGCGGAAAGAAATTGCTGTTCATGGGCGGCGAGATCGGCCAATGGCGGGAGTGGAGCCACGAGGAAAGCCTGGAGTGGCCTTTATTGGAATACGGACCGCATCGGGGATTGCAGCAATGGGTCCGGGATTTGAACCGGCTGTACGCCGGAGAGACGGCGCTTCACGCCACGGATTGCGACCCGGCGGGGTTTGAATGGGTGGATTGCACCGATTCCGAATCCAGCGTGGTCAGCTGGATCCGCAAGTCCGCCGGCGGCGGCGTCCTCATGGCGGCCTGCAACTTCACTCCCGTTCCGCGCACCGGGTACCGCGTGGGCGTGCCTTTGGCGGGCTTGTGGCGCGAGGCGTTGAACAGCGACGCATTGCCCTACGGCGGGAGTGGCATGGGCAACGCCGGCGGATTCGACGCCGAGGAGATCGCTTATCACGGTCGGCCGTTTTCCCTCAACCTGACTCTTCCGCCGCTGGGAATCTGCTTTTTCAAGCATGAATCAAATTCATCCTAACCCCGTTTCCCCGCTTTCGACCGGGAAATCTCCCGCTCTTCCGTGCCCACTCCCCACTTCCGCGTATGAAAGCAGGGGGGATGGACTTTGTAGCATGGCGGTTCGACTTGTGTTGCACTGCGTCTTCGGTCGACCGGCGGATTCTTGCCAGGCCGATATCCTCTTATGGCCCATGGCGGGTATTTCTCTCGATTTGAAGACGGGGAGCCGGGAGCCGGGAGGGGGGATATGAATCGGTTCCTTTGCATCCACGGTCACTTCTATCAGCCGCCGCGGGAAAATCCGTGGCTCGAGGCGGTCGAAGTGCAGGATTCCGCCGCGCCGTATCACGATTGGAATGAGCGGGTGCTGGCCGAATGCTATGCGCCCAACGCCGTCTCGCGCATCCTGGACGAGAAGGAATACATCCGCAAGATCGTCAACAACTACTCGAACATCTCCTTCGACTTCGGGCCGACCCTGCTTTCCTGGCTGGAGGAAAACGCCGGGCCGGTCTACCAGGCGATCCTCATGGCCGATTGGGAGAGCATGCAGCGCTTCTCCGGGCACGGATCGGCGATCGCTCAGGCCTACAACCATATAATCCTTCCGTTGGCCGTCCGCCGCGACAAAATCACTCAGGTGGAATGGGGCCTGCGGGATTTCGAGGCGCGGTTCCGGCGGGCGGCGGAGGGCATGTGGCTGCCCGAAACAGCCGTCGATCTGGAAACTCTGGATCTGCTGGCCGAGCGCGGGATCCGCTTCACAATTCTCGCCCCGCATCAAGCGCGGCGGGTGCGGCCGGCAGAGGGGGGCGACTGGCGGGACCTTCCGGGAGGGGGCGTCGATATCACCCGCGCCTACGAGGTGGATCTTCCCTCCGGACGGACGATCGCCGTGTTTTTTTATGACGGCCCCATTTCGCGCGCGGTATCGTTCGAGGGATTGCTCGGGAGCGGCGACGCCTTCGCCCGGCGGCTGATGGACGCCTTCCCGGACGGGAACGACGGCCCGCGGCTGATCCACATCGCCACCGACGGCGAATCCTACGGCCATCATCACCGCTTCGGCGACATGGCCCTGGCTTATGCGCTCGATAAGGTGGAGAACGACGGAGGAGCCGCGCTGACAAACTATGGCGGATTCCTTGCCAAGAATCCCCCGCGGTGGAAGGTGGAGATCGCCGAAAACACTTCATGGAGCTGTCCGCACGGGATCGAACGTTGGCGGGCGGATTGCGGATGCCGTTCCGGACGGCATCCGGGGTGGAACCAGGCGTGGCGTGCGCCGTTGCGCGGGGCTATGGATGCGCTGCGCGGCGAACTCACGCCGCTCTTTGAGCGGGAAGCGGCCCTTTTCTTCCGCGATCCCTGGGAGGCACGGAACGAATACATCGCCGCGGTCCTGGACCGGTCGAAGGACTCGCTCGACCGATTCTTCCGGATGGTCCAATCCCGGCTCCTTTCCGGAGAGGAACGGATCCGGGCGTTGAAGCTGATGGAAATGCAGCGTCACGCCATGCTGATGTACACCTCCTGCGGATGGTTTTTCGACGATCTGGCCGGGATCGAAACCCTCCAGAACCTGCAATACGCCGCGCGCGCGATCCAATTAGCGCAGGAGCTGTTTGGCGACGGATGCGAGGAGCGGTTTACGGAGCGGCTGAAGGAAGCCCGCAGCAACGAAAAGGGCGGAATCGACGGCGCCGCAGCGTACGGGAAGGCCCGCGCGGCGCGGGTGACCCTTCCTCAGGTGGCGGCGCACTACGCGGTGGCTTCGTTTTATGAATCCTTCGGGGACCGCGCCTGCATCTCATGCTATTCGGTCGCGAGGCACCGGCAAAGGATTTTCGAAGCCGGACGGACGAAGCTGGCAGTCGGGCTGGTGACGGTCACCTCCGACGTCACCCGCGAGAGCGCCCGCTTGTGCTACGGCATGCTGCACTTCGGCGATCATAACTTCAGCGGCGGGGTTGGCCCCTGCCCGGACGGCGGGGCGATCGAGACCCTCGAACACGGGCTTTCAGCGCCGTTTCTGCGCGGGGAATTGCCCGAAGTCATTCGGGGCCTCGATTCCTATTTCGGCGGGGCCGCCTATTCCCTGGCCAGCTTGTTCCTCGACGAACAGCGCAAGATCCTGAATTTGGTGATCCAGGGGAACGTGGCGGAGGCCGAGGCGGTGTATTCCCAACTCTATGAGAAGCACGCCCCGTTGATGCGTTTTCTGCAGATGTTGGAGATTCCGCTGCCGAAGGCCTTTCAGGCGGCGGCCGTCGTCGCCATCAACGGCCGGCTGCGGAAAGCGTTCTCGGAAGCCGAATTAAACGACGAGCAAATCCGATTATTGCTGGAGCAGGCCAAGACGGCGGAGATCACCTTTGACGGCGAAGCGCTCGGATTCACCCTGCGCAATACCATCCACAGATTGGCGGCGGGCTGGTACACCGAGCCGGAAAACCCCGAGCGGCTGCGGAGATTGAGTCAGGCGGTGGATTTGGCGCGGAAGCTCCCCTTCTGGGTCGATCTCTGGAAAGCCCAAAACGTTTACTACGAGGCGTTAAAGAACACCTGCCCGCGGATGTCCGTGGAATCCCGCGGCGGAGGAAGGGCCGCCACGGAATGGGTGGATCGTTTTCTGGTTTTGGGAGAATTGCTCAAGGTGCGCACGGACGGGTCGGAATCGAACGAGCCCAATGCGGAATCCGGAAAGGGCTGATCAGTTCACCGAAACAGGCTTCTTCTACGCGGATGCATTCTCCGTCCCATAGGAAAGGGAAGATGTGTTCCGGGGAGGGAAAAAACCCGGCGGCCTTCCTCGGCGATCTCATGCCGTTCATCTTTTCAGCTACCGGTTATGGTTTTCCATATCGAGGTAAGCCCTATGCCGGGTTCCCGACCGGCCGGTTCGCCCGTCCAGCGAAGAATGTTGCCAAGAGCCGGACGCACCGGCCGTGCCGACTCGATGGGCCGATCGCGGAAGGTGCGGATCCGGCCGACGGACTGCATGCCCGTTCCGGTGAATTTCATCTCCGTTGATACAATGCCGCACCCGGCACTCCCCGGCGGAAGGTAAAAAGGCGGCATGACAAGGACCTCTGCTGGGGGAGGCGGATTGACCAACCCGGGAGGGTTTGGCTCTTATGATCCAAATAAGGCAATGTGCTCCGGAACGCAAAAAGGCGGGCCGAAGCCAAAAACCAGGCCGATTTACACTGCAAACGGAGGCCGAGTAAAACGATGCGGGGGGCTCGTTGACAGTCCGCATCGCCCCGTGGTTTAATCCCTCCGCTTTCAACCTTCCTCACCCCGGTATTCCCGTATGAAGCATGAACCCCCCATCCCCGGATGGGACATTCGAATCGGGATCCCGCCGGCGCTCGCGGTCGGTGCGGTCTCGGGTCTCCTCGCCTTGGCGGCGGTGATTGCGCAGCCGGGGGAATACCGAGCCGGCGCGCGGATTGCCAATACGGGGAATTATTCCGCCGACGAGGCGGAAGCGTTGGCGAAGGCGCCGGAGGTCGCGTCCGCAGCCGTCCTGCTGCCGGCGGTCTCCGGGTACAATCTGCAAGCGGACGATTTTCTGCGCGGCTCGGAGGTGGAGGAACTGCTCGAGACGGTCAAGCCGACTCCGCAGGAGGCATCCCTCCTCCTGACCGTCCGGGATGCCGATCCGGCCCGCGCGGCCGATCGGGCCCGAGCCTGGGCCCAGGCCCTGTGTGCGGCGTTGGAAGCCAGGGCGGCGGTGTCCGCGGCCGTATGCTACGAACCGGCGCCGGTCGATTCGGCGCCGGTGGAGGATTTCCTTTTCTGGAAAATTCTGACGGCGGCTTGGCTGGGGTCCGCGCTTGGATTCGGCGGTGCGTACCTGCAAGGCCGATGGAACGCAAAGGAGAAGGCAGGCATGGCGAAGAAGGAAGAGACGACGGTTCGGGGCGGGGACACCCTTAAGAAATTGATCCGCAAGTTCCGAAGCGGCAAAGCCTGCGTCGGGGTGGTCGGGCTCGGGTATGTCGGATTGCCGCTGGTGGACGTCTTCGGACGCGCCGGATACTCGGTGGTCGGGATCGACGTGGATCCGCGCAAGATCGACGCCTTGAATAAAGGCAAATCGTACATCGAAGACATCCCCGCCTCGCACGTGGCCTCCCTGGTCCGCAAAGGCGCCCTGAAAGCCACCGCTGATTTTTCGCAAGTAAGGACGCTGGACGCCCTGTCGATTTGCGTGCCCACCCCGTTGCGCAAGACGGGGGATCCGGATCTTTCCTTCATCGTCAACGTGTCCGAGGAGATCGTGAAATACCTGCATCCCGGAATGGTGATCGTGCTGGAATCCACCACCTATCCGGGGACGACCCGCGAGCTGCTGCTGCCGAAAATCGAAGCCCGCGGTCTGAAGGTGGGCAAGGATATTTTCCTGGCCTTCTCGCCGGAGCGGGTGGATCCCGGACGGAAGGATTGGACGACGGTCAACACCCCGAAAGTAATCGGCGGAATCACACCGGCCTGCACGGAGGCCGCCCTGGCCTACTATGGGCGGGCGATCAAGACGCTGATCCCGGTTTCCTCGGCCGACGCTGCGGAGATGTCGAAACTGCTGGAAAACACGTTCCGGGCGGTGAACATCGGGCTGGTCAACGAAGTCGCGATCATGTGCGACCATCTCGGATTGGACGTGTGGGAGATCATCGGCGCCGCCGCCACCAAGCCCTTCGGCTTTATGAAATTCACCCCCGGTCCGGGCCTCGGCGGGCACTGCATTCCGATCGATCCGCTGTACCTTTCCTGGAAGCTCAAAGCGGTCAACTACAACGCCCGCTTCATCGAGCTGGCCAGCGAGATCAACACCAACATGCCCCGCTACGTGGCGGCCAAGGTCCAGGACGCGCTCAACCGAAACCGCAAGGCGATCAACGGCAGCCGGATCCTGGTGCTCGGCGTGGCCTACAAACCCAACGTGTCCGATCTGCGCGAATCGCCCGCGCTGGACGTCATCGGCCTCCTGCGCCAAAAGGGAGCCGTCGTGGATTACCACGATCCCTACGTTGCGGAGGTCCGCCACGATTCTTTCCAAATGAAAAGCGTCACGGATCTCGAGGGGGCGGTGCAGCAGTCGGATTGCGTGGTCATCACCACCGACCACGACGCCTATCCGTGGAAGAAGATCCTCGAACTCTCGCGGCTGGTGGTCGACACCCGCAACGCGCTCGGGGCGGCCGGCCGCGCCAGCCCGAAGGTGGTTCACCTCTGATGGCCCGCTATCTGGTCACGGGAGCGGCCGGATTCATCGGCGCCCGGGTCTCCACCCTGCTGGTCGAACAAGGCCACCAGGTCGTCGGGATCGACAGCTTGAACAGCGCCTACGACGTGCGCCTTAAGCATTGGCGGCTGCAGAAATTGCAGGCCCTGCCGGGCTTCGCTTTTTCGCGGGGGGATATCGCCGACCGCGTGGCGATCGAAACGCTCTGGAAGAAGCACGACGGCGACGCCTTCGACGCGGTGATCAACCTGGCGGCGCGGGCCGGGGCCTGGCAAAGCGTCGAGAATCCCTATGTGTACATGGAGACCAACGCCGCCGGCACCCTCCACCTGCTCGAATTGGCCCGCCAAGGCGGCGTGAAGAAGTTCGTCCTGGCGTCCACCTCAAGCCTGTACGGGGAAAGCAAGGAACGGCATTTTCGGGAAGACCTTCCAACCGACGGGCCGCTCTCCCCGTACGCCGCCACCAAGAAGGCCGCCGAGGTGATCTGCTATACCTACCACTTCCTCTACAACCTGGACGTCACGGTGCTGCGTTACTTCACCGTGTTCGGTCCGGCGGGCCGGCCGGAGATGAGCCTGTTCCGGTTCGTTTTGCGAATCGCCGAAGGGAAACCGATCACCGTCTACGGCGACGGGACGCAGGAGCGCGATTTCACCTACATCGACGACATCGCCCGCGGAACGATTGCGGCGCTCAAGCCGCTCGGGTACGAAATTATCAACCTGGGCAGCGACCGTCCGGTGGTGCTGCGCGACGCGATCGCCCTGATCGAACGCCTGACCGGAAAGCAGGCCGTGATCGAATACAAGCCGCGCCCGGCGGCCGACATGCTCTCCTCCTGGGCCGACATCGCCAAGGCGCGGAAGCTGCTGGGCTGGGAGCCGCAGGCGGCGTTCGAGGAGGGCGTGGCCAGGATCGTCGAATGGTACCGGGCCGAGCAATCCTGGGCCAGCCAGCTTAATTTGGAGTGATCCCCGTGAGCCCGAAAATTGCCGTTACCACATCCTCGTTCGCCAAAGAAAGCCGCGAACCCCTCGACGCCTTGCAGGCGGCCGGGTTCGAACTGGTGTTCAATCCGCATGGGCGCAAACTGACCAAACCGGAAACGGTGGAACTGCTGCGCGGCGCGGACGGCGTGATCGCCGGCACCGAAGCCCTCGACCGCGAGGTACTCGCCCAGCTTCCCGATTTGAAGATCATCTCGCGCGTGGGGACGGCGGTGGACAACGTGGACCGCGAGTACGCCAAGGAGCGCGGCATCCCGGTCTGCAACACCCCCGATGGACCGACCGACGGCGTAGCCGAGCTGGCCCTCGGCGGTCTGCTGGCGCTCCTGCGGCGCATCCCGCAATCGGACGCCTCCGTCCGGCGCGGGGAGTTCGCCAAGCCGATGGGCCGGCTGCTGCACGGCAAGACCGTCGCGGTGATCGGGATGGGGCGGATCGGCAAGGCGCTGGTGCGCCTGTTGCAGCCGTTCGCGGTGAACGTGATCGCGGTCGATCCGGTGCGGGACGAGCCGTTCGCCTCCAGGCATTCGATCCGCTATGTCCATCTTGAGGAAGCCCTGCTCGCGGCGGACGTAATCTCCCTTCACCTTTCCGGTTCGACCAAGACCCCCCTGCTCGGCGCGGCGGAGTTCGCCAAGATGAAACCGGGGGCGGTCCTGGTGAATGCGGCCCGCGGCGGGTGGATCGACGAGGACGCGCTGTGCGAGGCGCTGAAAAGCGGAAGGCTGGGCGGTGCATATTTGGACGTATTCGCCGCCGAGCCCTACCGGGGGCCGCTGGCCGGGCTCGAGAACGTTGTACTGACCGCGCACATCGGATCCTACGCGCTGGAATGCCGGATCGGCATGGAAATGGACGCGGCTCGCAAGGTGATCGAATTTTTCCAAAAAGGCGGCGCGGCGTAATGCGGACGATCGTCACCGGAGGGGCGGGTTTCCTCGGCAGCCATCTGGCGGATGAGTTGTCCGCCCGCGGACATCACGTGACGGTGTTCGACCGGAAACCGTCCGCCGAACTCGGACCCAACCAGGCCCAGGTGGCTGGCGACCTGAACGATTTCGACTTGTTGTGCCGGACCCTCGCGGGGATGGATTACGTGTATCACTACGCGGCGCTTTCCGACCTGAACCGCGCCCGCGAGCTCCCGCGCGAGACGGTCCGGGTCAACGTCGAGGGGACGGTCAACGTGCTCGAGGCCGCGCGCCGGGCCGGAGTCAAGCGCTTCGTCTTTTCCAGCACGATTTACGTCTACAGCGACGAAGGCTCCTTCTACCGCGCCAGCAAGCAGGCCTGCGAAGCCTACATTGAGGAATATCAGCGCCGCTATGGGTTGGAGTATACGATCCTGCGCTTCGGCAGCCTGTACGGTCCGCGGGCCGACGAAAGCAACGGGCTCTACCGCCTGTTGCGCGAAGCCGCCCGCACCGGCAGGATCCGCTACTTCGGCGAGCCGGAGGATGCGCGCGAATATATCCATGTGGCTGACGCCGCCCGGCTCAGCGTCGACATCCTCGCCCCCGACTACGCCAACCAGCATCTGGTCATCACCGGCCATTACCCGACCCGCGCCCGTGACCTGTTCACCATGTTCTCGGAGATCCTCGGCCGCGAGGTCAAGGTCGAGTACGCCGAGCCCGAAATCCCCGACGGCCACTACCGCATCACCCCCTACCATTTCCACCCGCGGGTGGGGAAGAAGCTGACATCGAATCTGTATGTCGATTTCGGGCAGGGAATCCTTCAGGTGCTGGAACAGATCTCCCGGGAAGAACGGAAGTAAGTTTTTTCATCCCCAGTATCCCCGCGTTCCCCGCCTTGATCCCGTCGGAAATCCACCGACTCGCTTCTCCCGGACCCAGGGCTGGAAGAAGGGTGAGGGATGAGGGAGGGTGGAACGGGTGGAGGAGGAATTTTACAAGTGAGCTTTCGCTCGCGCCTCGAGCGTCTGAAGGAATTCCTTTCCCCCCACGCGCTGGTGCTCACCTATCACCAGGTCGGCCGCCGTTCCCCCGATCCGTTGAACGTCAGCCTGCCGGGCGAGACGTTCGCCGCACAGATGGAAGAACTGCGCCGAGCGTGGAATCCCACTCCCCTCGATGCGCTGGTCGAGGGGTTGGCGCAGGGTTCCCTCCCGCGCCGCTCGGTCGCCGTCACCTTCGACGACGGATACGCCGCCGTCCTCTCAAACGCCCTTCCCATCCTGGAACAGAGCCGCATCCCGGCGACGGTGTTTGTTTCCACGGGCTGCCTGGCCGGGAACCGGGAATTTTGGTGGGACGAATTGCAGAGAATCGTCTGGGAGTCGAAAACCGAGCCGGCGGAATGGAAAAGCCCGCCGGCGGAGGTCCGGATGCGGTTCTTTCCGGGCATGCCGCGCGAGGATGCATTCGGAATCCTGCATTATGCGATGCGCTGTCTGCCTCCGGCGGAAATTGATGCGGCCGTGGAGCGGATCCGCAAGGAAGCCCGCTGCCGCTCGGCGGATCCGCGCGGCGATGTGCGGCCGCTTACGGCGAAGGAATGCGTACAGCTCGCCGCGCATCCGCTGATCGCGGTCGGCGCCCACACCGTCCGCCATGCCTGGCTGGCCGCGCTGACGGAGCAGGCGCAGAAAGCCGAGCTGTCGGATTCCCGCGCCGCTTTGGAAAAACTCCTCGGTCGGCCGGTCCGTTCCTTCTCCTACCCGTACGGAAGCCGGGAATCCGAGACGCCGGTTTCTGTGCGGCTGGCGCGCGCAGGAGGATTTGATTACGCCTGCGCGAACGTCAAGGCCGCAATGCACGGCGGATCCGACCGTTTCTGGATCCCGCGCGTCACGCCCGGGGAAGCCGGGGGCGCCGAATTCACCAAACGACTCGAGGAGCACTTGGCGTCCGCCCGCACCCCGCGCACACCCCAGGGGTACGCCGGGGCGGAACGGAAGATCCGCGCAGACGTCCGGCTGGAGGCGGATTGGGACCGGCTGGGACTGCTGCCGGGGCGGGCCTCGCAGTGGCTGGCGTACCGCTGGCGCAACCTTACGGCTCCCCGCGTGCGGCGCAAGAAAATGCGCATCCCGGTCCTGACCGCACTGTGGGCCCGGGTCCGGCTTGGCGCCGGCCTCGCCCCGCTTTCGGTGGTGTCCGGAAACGAGCGCGGGACGCCGGTCCACCGGTACTACATCGACCGGTTCTTTGAGGAATTCCGGTCGGATGTGCGCGGACGCGTGCTGGAATTTCAGAACGACCAATATGCCACGCGCTTCGGCGGGAAGAACATTCAGCGGCTCGACATCCTCCACAAGGAAGGGTCCGGCCACAGCAAACGGGCTACGATCATCGCCGATCTGACCCAGCCCAACAACGTCCCGTCGGAGTATTACGACTGCATCATCTGCACCCGGGTCCTGCACATCGTCCGCGACCTCCCGGCGATACTTTCGGAAATGCGGCGGATCCTCAAACCGGGGGGCGTGCTGCTGGCGGCGGTGCCGATGACCGATATGATCGAACCCTGGTGGCACGAACTGTGGCGGTTCACCCCCGAGGGTTTCGGCGCGCTGGTGGGAAGCGCCTTTGGAAGCGAAAACGCAAGCATCCGGGCCTATGGCAATTCCCTGATCGCGGCCGCGGCCATGCGGGGTCTGACCGCCGAGGAGTTCACCCGGCGCGAGATGGACGCCCGCGACGAGCGGTTTGCCATCGAAGTCTGCGTCCGGGCGGTGAAAAAGCAATAGACGGGATGGACTGGATTTCTCAGGATTTACGGGATCGCCCGAGGAAAGAACCAGAAATTAATCCTATCAATCCTGAAAAATCCAGCAAATCCTGTCGATTTCTTACCCCTCCAAAAACCGTCCTCGCATAGGATAAAATTCGAATTTCCGGAGGAACAACCGTGAATGTAGCAATCATCACCGCCCGGGCTGGAAGCAAATCGATCCTCAACAAGAATGTCATGGCGATTGCGGGCAAGCCGCTCGTCTCCTACCCGATACAGGCGGCCCGCGAAGCGAAGCGCATACAAAAAACCTACATCTCCACCGATTCCCCGGAGGTGATGGAAGTCGGGCGCGGGAACGGTTGTGAGATCATCGTCCGTCCGGAGGAACTGTGCGGCGACCATGTTAACCACGGCGAAGTGATCAAGCACGCCGTGGAATACGCCGACGCGCGCGAGAAGGACCTGCGCAACGTCGCCCTGCTTCTGGGCAACACCGTCATGCTCGACGGCGACCTGCTGGACCAGGCGCTCGGCATGCTCGAGGAGCGCCCGGACCTGGATTCGGTGATGAGCGTCTGGCAGGCGGCCGACGACCATCCGCTGCGCTCGCTCGAGATCGCCGACGGCCTGCTGCGGCCCTACGGAGACCCCAACCGCCAGGCGTCGACCGAACGGCAATCCTATCCGTCGGCTTACTACTACGACCAGGGCGTATGGGCCTTCCGCAAGGAGTGCGTCCAGCGCCGCGACGGGCCCAGTCCGTGGTGGTGGATGGGCAAGCGATCGGCCCCCATCGTGCGCAACTGGGTCACCGGCCGCGACATCCACACCCTGCTCGACGCCGGTTTTTCAGAGTGGTGGCTGGCGCACTATCCGGACGTGAAGACGCTGTAGCGCGAAACACAGGCGATGTCATCCCGGACGAAACGAAGGATCCTCCTTCGTTTGACGAGAGGCATCGCTGCGCCCAGCATGACAACTTCCGAACAAGAGGAACCGCATTGAAGCGAATCGACTCACTGCGCGCGATTGTCTTTGATTTCGACGGCGTGATTCTCGAATCCGCCAACATCAAGACCGAAGCCTTCCTGGAACTCTACGCGGCGTACCCGGACAAACTCCGGCAGATCCGCGAGTACCACATCGGCCAGGCCGGCATCTCCCGTTACGTCAAGTTCGAACACATCCAGAAGAACATCCTCGGCCAGCCCTACACCGAGGAGGACAAGCGGCGGGTGAGCGCCGAGTTCGAACGCCTGACCCGCGAGCGGATCTTCCGCTGTCCGCAGGTCCCCGGGGCGGAAGCGCTGCTCATGGGGCTCCGCGGAAAAGTGCTGCGGATCGTCGGCTCGGGCACGCCGCAGGCGGAGCTGGATCTGATCATCGCCATGCGCAAGATGGGGGAATGGTTCGAGGAGCTGTGGGGGACGCCGCGGCTCAAGCCGGATATCCTCCGCGATGTGATGGCGCGGCATGCCCTTTCGCCTGATCAGGTGCTGATGGTCGGGGACGGCATGAGCGATTACGACGCGGCGCGCGAAACCGGCACCCGCTTCCTGGCCCGCGAGACGGAGACGGCCTTCGACCGCTTGGCCGTGGACAAGGTCCGGGATATGGCGGAGATGGCGGCGTGGCTGGAAGAACAAGACGATGGACGATAGACGATGGAACATGGCCAAAACCCGACCGTGGACCGTGGACGACGGACCATGGCCGATGGTTCACAGGCGGTGGTATCATTTCGATCAGCGGATGATAGAAAACAAGAAGGGGGACATATGGCTTTCAAGTTTGAAAATCTCGAGGTGTGGAAACTTTCGCTGGACTACCTCGATGCGGTTTATGAACATGCCGATGCTTTGCCGAAAGAGGAGATGTACAACCTTCGAAGTCAATGGATTCGGGCGGCGACGTCGGTTTCTTTGAACATCGCAGAAGGTTCCACCGGACAGACCGATTCCGAGCAGGTTCGGTTTCTCGGATATGCGCTTCGATCCCTGATGGAGTCGACTGCCTGCTTATGAATTGCTCAACGCAGGCGCTATGTGACCGATGCCTCGGGCGGACAGGATGCTCGAACATTGACTCTGATTCGGAAGCTGCAATCTTTCCGGAATTCTATCTTGGGTAAGAGGCGTGCGCCCCGAATATAATTCGGCTATCGTCTATGGTCCATCGTCCACCGTCCGTCTTTTGGCGTACAGGATCCCATGAATAAACAGGAATCATTGCAAAACGACTTCGTCGGCCCCATCACCGAGATCCTTCCCTCCAGGGGTTGGGTCAACCTAAAACTGCACGAAGTGTGGGCTTACCGCGAACTGCTGTTTTTCCTCACCTGGCGGGATATCAAGGTGCGCTACAAACAGACGGTTCTCGGCGCCCTCTGGGCGATCATTCAGCCGGTCATGACCATGGTCGTGTTCAGCTTGTTCTTCGGACAATTGGCCAAGATCCCGTCAGGGGACGTCCCCTATCCGATCTTCAGCTTCGCGGCTGTGGTGCCGTGGACCTTTTTCTCCAACAGCGTGACGACCTCCGCCAACAGCCTGGTCGGCAGCGCCCAGCTGATCAAGAAGGTCTTCTTTCCGCGCCTGGTCGTCCCCATCGCCAGCGTGCTGGGGAACGCGGTCGATTTTCTGCTGGCGTTCACCGTCCTGATCCTGATGATGCTCGGGTTCGGCATTTGGCCGACGGCGGCGGTGCTGTGGATCCCCTGGTTCACCCTGCTGGCGTTCATCACGGCGCTCGGGGTGGGGTTGTGGCTTTCGGCGCTCAACGTCGAATACCGCGACATCCGTTACGCGGTCACGTTCCTCGTCTCCATCTGGCAGTTCGCCAGCCCGGTCGCCTATTCCAGCAGCCTGATCGAAAACGACCTGTTGCGGACTCTATACGGCCTGAACCCGATGGCGGGCGTCATCGAGGGATTCCGCTGGTCGCTGCTGGGATCCGGTGTGGCTGCCGCCCCCGGACCGATGCTGTGGGTCTCCACAGCCGTATCCGTCGTGCTGCTCGTCACCGGCGCGTTCTATTTCCGCCGGATGGAACGCAACTTCGCGGATGTGGTGTGACATGGGCGACCTCGTCATACGTGTGGAGAACCTCGGCAAGCAATACCGGATCGGCGCCCTCCAGGAGGGATATAAGACCATCCGCGAAACGATGGTGGCGGCGGCCAAAGCCCCCTTCCGCTGGGCGCGGCGGATCATCCGGCGCGAACCCGCCCCTGCGCGGGAAATGATCTGGGCCCTCAAGGAGATCAACTTTGAAGTCCGTCAGGGGGAGGTGCTCGGCATCATCGGCCGCAACGGCGCGGGCAAAAGCACCCTGCTGAAGGTGCTTTCGCGGATCACCGACCCGACCGAGGGGCGGGTACGGCTCTCGGGCCGGATCGGGTCGCTGCTGGAAGTGGGCACCGGCTTCCATCCGGAACTCACCGGGCGGGAGAACATTTTCCTCAACGGCGCGATTCTGGGCATGCGCCACGCCGAGATCGACCGGCGCTTCGACGAGATCGTCGCCTTCTCCGAAATCGAGAAGTTCATCGATACGCCGGTCAAGCATTACTCCAGCGGGATGTTCCTGCGCCTGGCGTTCGCGGTCGCGGCGCACCTCAATCCCGAGGTTCTGCTGGTCGACGAGGTGCTGGCGGTGGGCGACGACCGCTTCCAAAAAAAGTGCATGGGAAAGATGGAAAGCGTCGGCAAGGAAGGGCGCACGGTGCTGTTCGTCTCCCACAACATGACCGCCATCCACCGCCTGTGCCCGCGCACCATCCTGCTCGACGAAGGGCGGGTCGCCGCCGACGGCGATACCGCGGAGGTGATCTCGCACTACCTGAACGCCGACCGCTCGGCGGCCGACTGCAAAGAGTGGGATTCCCCGGACCAGGCTCCCGGCGACGAGACCGCCCGGCTCAAGCGGGTGCGCCTGCTCGACCGCGGCGGCAAACAACGCTCCACCTTCGAGATCCGCGAACCGGTGAACATCGAGGTGGAGTATTGGGCGTTCGATACGAAGTATCCGTTCCTCCCGATCATCCTGATCCACAACGACGACGGCATCTGCGTATTGGAATCCGCGGCCAACCACGATCCGGCGTACATCGAGAAGAAGCGCCACAAGGGGATTTACCGCAGCGTTTGCAGGATCCCGGGGAATTTCCTGAACGAAGGGATGTTTGCGGTCGACGTTCTGCTGCGCGTCCTGGTTCCGCGGAGGTATTTCATCCGCGAATCGAATCTGCTCTCCTTCCGGGTGGAGGACAGCGGATCGGGCCAGTCGGTAAAGGGGGATTACCCACGGGCCTGGTCCGGCGTGGTCGCGCCGATTTTGAATTGGGAAACGGACGTCCGCCCGCTCGGAAACGCCGGCGGGGCCGGTTTGAAGAAGGTGCGCAAGTGACCCCCGGACAAGCGAAGGAAGAGGAACGCAAGGTTTTGGATTTTTACTCCGAACGCTGGCGGGAGTACGGCTACGACACCCGCTCGCTTGGAATCGGAAGCCGCGAATCCCAAGAGGTGCGTTTTGAGGTCCTCTCACAGATTGGAGACCTGCGGAACGCGGCGATCCTCGACGTGGGCTGCGGGTTCGGAGATCTACGCACCTTTCTGGAACGGCGCGGGATACCGGTTCGCTATACCGGGCTGGATATCCAGCCGGCATTCATTGAAGAAGCGCGCCGCCGCCATCCCGGCGATGCTTTCGTCTGCGCGGACGTTGAGCGCTATGAGCCGGAAGCGCCGCCGGATTACGTTTTCATCAGCGGGACTTTTAACGTAAAATTCCGGGAGGATCAGGAGGCGTGGATCTTCCGCATCCTGGGCCGGCTGTTTGCGCGCTGCCGGCGCGGCGTGGCGATCAACCTGCTCAGCACCTATTACGATCCGGGGCATTTCCGCGACGACATGTTCTACTGCCGTCCGGAACGCGCCTTCGAGCTGGCGCACGCCGTCGCCCGCTGGGTGACCCTGCGGCACGACTACCTGCCCCATGATTTCACGCTCTACCTCCACCGGAAGGGATGACCGATGAGACTGCTCGCGATCGGGGCGCACCTGGACGACATCGAGATCGGCTGCGGCGGAACCCTGGCCGAAGCCGCACGCAAGGGCTGGGACGCCGCGATGCTCGTCCTCTCGCACTCGGATTACGTCGACCTGGACGGACGGGTTTTCCGCACCGACGACCAGGCGATGCTCGAAGGCCGCGAGGCGGCCCGCAAGCTCGGCGATGTGCAGCTCGAAATTTTGGATTTCCCCACCAAGCAAATTCCGTACGATTTCCACGTGGTGGAAGCGATCGAAGCGCCGCTGCGGAAATTCAAGCCGGATGTCATCCTTACCCACTGGCCGCACGACACCCATCAGGACCACCGCGCCGTGTCGCTTGCCTCGATCTCGGCCTGCCGATACTTCAATTCGATTTTGTTTTACGAACCGATGACCCCCTCCGGGCGCTCTTACTCGCCGTTCCGCCCGCAGGTCTACGTGGCCGTCTCGCCGGAGTCGGTTCAGGCCAAGCGCGAATCGCTTCTGGCGCACGATTCGCAGTACAAGAAGTACGGCGATATCTGGCTGGACGCGGTGATCGCCCGCGGAGTCCACCGCGGATTTGAAATCGGCGTCGGCCACGCGGAATGCTACGAAACCCTCCGCTGGCAGTGGGACCTCGCCCTGAAGTAGGCCGTGAAGCGCGTCGCCATCCACCAACCCGAGCACATGCCGTGGCTCGGATACCTCGACAAGGCGCGCCGGGCCGACGAATTCATCTTTCTCGATACGGTGGCCTTCAAGAAGAATTATTTTGAAAATCGCAACCGGATCCGTACGCCGCAGGGATGGGGTTGGGTCACCGTGCCGGTCCTGCTCAAGGGAAGATTCGGGCAGGCGTTTCTGGATGTGGAAATCAACAACCAGGCCCGTTGGGCGGAAGTGTATTGGCGCACGCTTCTGCAGAATTACTCTCGCGCGCCCTACTGGAAAGCCTACGGACCGGTTTTGGAGGAGCTGCTGCTGAAACCGTGGCAAAAGCTCGTGGATCTGAACCTCGCGCTGATCGAGCTGTTGTGGCGCACGTTCGGAATCGCCACCCCGGTGCGCCGGGCTTCGGCGTTGGGAGTGGCGGGCAAAAAGAGCGGGTTGCTGCTCGACATCTGCCGGAAAACCGGCGCCGCCGTGTACCTCTCCGGCCCGAGCGGCAAGGACTACCTCGACCAAGCGCTGTTCATCGACGCGGGAATCGAGGTGGAATTCCATGAATTTCACCATCCGGAATATCCCCAAAGGTTTTCCCCTTTCGTTCCGGGAATGGCCAGCATCGACCTGCTGCTGAACGAGGGGCCGAAGGGGATCCGGTTATTAAATGGAAAGGGATCGTAGCCGGGAAAGAAGATCGTTCGTCATTCGCCTTCCTCCCGTCCTTCTTGTGGGGGGGCCGAGAGAAGGCGGCCTGGGGCTGAATGAGGGAGCGGCAAGAAGCGTCGGAATATGGCGAAAACAACCTTCCGGATCATGCAAATTCACCCCTTTCTAAAGGGGGAGGGGGTAAATCCCCGCGCCGGGGGAAAATCGCGACTCTCGCTGCAGCTTTCGCGGGAATTCGCCGCCCGCGGCAACGATGTGGCGATTTTTCCGTTTCCGGAGCCCATTCTGGAAAAACCGTATTGGATCGACAATCCCGGAAAACCCATCCGCCTGATCCCGACTGCGCGAATCACGGCGGTGAAGGATTGGGCCGGATTTACCATTAAGGCGGCGCGTCTGCCGGCGGCCAACCGTTCGGCCCATTCGGTCCGGATGGATACGATGTTCCTGGCCGGGCTGCGCGAGGCGGTCCGGGATTTTCAGCCGGAGATCCTCCACAACCACCTCTCGTTTTCCGAATTCCCTCTTTTGTACCGTGCACTCGGGATGACGGTCCCCCTGGTGCTGACGCATCACACGCACACCGCCGGCCAGCACCTGCAAGCCTACCGGCGGATCATCTTCGCCTCCGATGCGCTGCGCACTTTGGTCTGCGGACGGGACGCCGCCCTGCTCGAGTGTTCGCGGCTCATCCGACCGGCCGTCGAGCGGGTGTTCTCCGATTCCACGGCGCCCGTATCGACCCGTCGGAAAGGGATTCTGTTCGTCGGCGGGTTGCGGCTCGACAAAGGATTGCAGCATCTTCTCGCGGCGTATGCGAAATCACCGGCTTTGCGCAAAATCCCTCTGCGGATCTGCGGGATCGGCCCGGAGCAGGAACACTTCGAAGCCTTTGCCCGGAAACATAAGGTTCCGGCGACGTTTCTCGGGCGGGTCGATCCCGAGAGGATGCGCGCAGAATACTCGGCCGCGGAACTGCTCGTAAATCCGAGCCCGGCCGAAGGATTCAGCCTGGCGCTGGCGGAGGCGATGTGCTGCGGGACCGCGGTGATCGGATGGAAGCCGCAGGTGGAAGAAACGGCGAAATTGTTGCGCATGGAATGCGGAGCGGGCTTCGACCCGGCTCATTCCGCGCCGGAGGAACTCGCCGGCCGGATTCTCAAATGGATCAGGGGCAAGGAATACCGGACTCTCCCCTACCGGAAGGCACTTGCCGCGCGGGCGCGCAAGTTTTTCTCCATCGAGCGGTATGCCACGGAAAATCTGCTCGCGTACGAAGAGGTGATGGAGGAAGGGTGATTTATCTCGACGACGCCTCCGGCGGACGGGTGCAAGGGAACGACGCCGGCCCCGCTCCGGTTGCCTTCTCCAAAGCCGGAAGAACCGGGGTATGGGGCGCCGGTGGGTAAGCAAACATGAAGCCCCTTCGCATTCTGCAAATCCAGACCTACCTGCGGTCCGAGCGGATCAATCCCCGCGCCGGCGGAAAATCCCGCGTGGCGTTGATGCTCACCCGCGGTCTGCTCGAAGCCGGGCAGAAGGTCGCATTGTACCCGTGGCCGGAGCGGATCTGGGGAGAAACGCTTGAATTCTCCGCCTCGCCGGCCGTTCCCGCTCCTGTGTTCCCAACCCTTGCGCTTCCCTCCCCGGCCCGGCTGTTGCCGGATGCCGCGCGCCTGCTGAGGGCGAAATTCTCCGGATCCGACCGCCACATGCTTTTTCTGGACCTGTGTTTCCTCGAGGGTCTGCGCCTGGCGATCGACCGTTTCGGACCGGACATCCTGCATTGCCATCAGACCGAATCCGATATCCCCGTCCTACTGCCGCTGACCGGAAGAAAACCGCGCACCATCCTAACCCATCATTCCGGGCGCACCGGATCCAACCTTTCGGTGTACGACCGGATCATCTTCCTGAGCCGGGCGATGCAGGACGAAGTCTGCCGCAAAACCGGATACCCGAGGGAGAGAACCCGGATCCTGTACTACCCGGTGTCGGATGTTTTTTTGGAGGGGGAGGTCGTTCCGGGTTCGGAACGCAGTGGATTGGTCAGCGTGGGGAATTTGAAGGATTCCAAAGGGGTGGACCTGTTGCTGGAGGCGTACCGCCGTAACGAGCGCCTGCGCGGGCATACGCTGCATTTGTGCGGCAGCGGGCAGGATGAGGAAAGGTATAAATCGCTTGTGAAGCAGGAAAACCTGCCGGTCGTGTTTCACGGCCGCCTCAGCGCCTCGGAAATCAAGACGATCGTCTCCGGCTCCCTGCTGCTGGTGAATCCCAGCCGGATGGAAGGTTTTTCGGTGGCGTTGATGGAATCCCTGGCTTGCGGAACGCCGGTCGTCGGCTGGGCGCCGCAAGTGCAGGAGCTTCAAGACTGGTGGCGGCAGCCGGTCGGATGGGCGTTCGACGCGCGGATCGAAGGAGTTGACGCGCTTGCGGGGTTGGTGGCCGAAGCGCTGGAATCGCCCGTTCTCGGCGATCCGTCGCGGCGCGCGCTGGCGGACAAGGCGCGCGAATCGTTTTCGATGCAACGCTACGGCCGGGAGATGGCCGGCCACTACGCCGATCTGATCGGGGGCGGATAGAACCGATGCGCATTCTCCAGATCCATCCGCTGATGAAATCGGAGGCGCTCGCCCCGGCGGCGGGAGGCATGGCGCGCGCATCGCTCCAGCTCACCCGCCTGATGACCGAACGGGGCCACGAGGTCCAGGTGCTGCCGATCCCGGAAGGCGTCGGTGCGCGCGAGTTGTGGGAGGTCGCTCCGGGGCGCGCCGTGGAGGTTGCGGCGGCGATGCACATCCCCGGCGCCAAGGATTTGCCCCGGCTGGCGTGGGCTGTCCTGCGGCTGCGACCGTTGCCGGCCGGGGTGAAAAACCTCTTCTACGATGCATTCGCCCTGACCGCACTGCGCCGGGAGATGGAACTCTTCCGGCCCGAGATCGTCCACAACCACCTGGCCCGGATGCCGTTCGCCCGGCTGGCGCGCGCCCTCGGGCTGCGCGGCAACCTGGTCCTCACCCATCACCACGGCCAATCGGGCGAGGGATTGGGCGTCTACGACCGCGTGGTCTTCCCTTCGCGCTCCTCCTTGGAGCACATCGCCGTGCAAAGGCGCCTGCCCCAGAACCGCATGCGGGCGATCCATTATCCGGTCTCCCCCGTCTTCTGCCGCCGGCCGGTGGAAACCGGCCGTGACCGCCGGGGGGTGATGTTCATCGGTGCGGTCCGCCTCCGCAAAGGGATCGACTTGCTGTTGGACGCCTATCGCTCGGATGCGGGTCTATGGAAGGAGCCGCTGCTGGTCTGCGGACGCGGCGAGGATGAAGGCTTGGTGCGGCAGGCGGTTGGGGACGGCCTGCCGGTTACCGCGCTCGGACAGCTTGCCCCGCAGGAGTTGGCGGAACGGCTGACCGGTATCCGCCTGGTGGTCATCCCCAGCCGGTTGGAAAATTTCAGCATCGCCTTGTTGGAAGCCCTGTGCAGCGGGGTGCCCGTGATCGGGTGGGCGCCGCAGATCCGCGAAATGGAAGCCGTCCTGGGAATGCCGGTCGGCGCGGGATTCGAAAGCGGCCGAGAGACCGCCGAGGATCTCGCCCGGCGGATTCGCGAAGCCCTTCGCGGCGATGCGGATTCCCCCGCATACCGCCGGGCCCTGGCGGACGCCGCCCGAAAGGCGTTCTCCGAGGAACGCTATGCGGAAGCCTACCTCGATTTGTTCCGGGAGATGCTTGGATCCTGACGGGCGTTCTCCGGTGACAGATCCGTCCTATTCCGCGCCGACAGGAGCCCGTCCTGCGCGGCGGGGACACCGATAAAAAACCAATAAAAAATTTCTTCCCCGGGGATTGCCGCGGTTGATCCGCAGCGATTTTGATTGCACGGCTTCGGTTAATCGAGTATTCTTGTTGCGGAGAACGATCCCATGGCCATCCGGATTGAATCCAACGGGTTGTATTTGGAGGGGCGTCAGATACCGCTGTACGCCGGGACCGTCCATTATTGGCGCCATGCGCCGGAAGATTGGCGGACGATCCTGGAGGGGGTGAAAGAACTCGGATTTGAGGTCGTGAGTTTTCCGGTTCCATGGGGCCTGCATGAATCCGGCCCGGGGATCTTTGACTTCGGGGAGAAGAACCCAAGCAAGGGGCTTCCGAACTTCATCGATCTGTGCCGCGAAATCGGCTTGATGGCGATCGTCCGGATCGGGCCGATCGTCGATGAAGACATGCCGTACGGCGGATTCCCGCTGCGGGTGATCCGCAATCCCGCCTTGTGGGCTCAAACGTCGACGGGGGCGCCGGCTATCTCCGCGCGGTTCATGCCGCCGGTCGCCATTCCCTCCTACGCCAGCGACCGTTTCCTTCAGGAGGCGGGCAAATTTCTGGATCAGACTCTGCCGATCCTCGCGCCGCGGCAGTTTCCCGACGGACCGATCGTCCTCTGCCTGATCAACAAGGAAACCGCGTTCTTCGGGCGGACCCAGGCTTACGATCTGGATTACTCCCCCGATTCGATCGCCTTGTACCGGAAATTCCTGTCCGACAAGTACGGGACCATCGAAGCGCTAAACGAAGTATACGGCGGAAATTTCTCGACCTTCACGGAGATTGCTCCGCCGAAATCCTGCGAGGCGGTCGTCCAACGCGATCTCCCGCGGTATTTGGATTGGGCAGAGTATAAGGAATTCCTGATCCTCCGCTTTCACGGCCGCCTCGTGCAGATGGTCCGGGATAGGGGAATTACCGTCCCCCTGGGCGTCGACGGTCCGCCCCATTTATCCACGCCGATTGAAAGCTTGGAGATGCAGAAAACCATCGATACGCCGCTCTTTGGCATGGAGGTGGATCCGCGGCCGGCGGAGTATCCCGCCCTGGCCCGGAAAATCCGCTATCTGACCGGCACCGGCCGGCTTCCGTTCGTCTCGCGGTTCGGCGCCGGGCATTCCTGGTTCACCACGCACGTCAATACCCCCGCCGAGCAGGAATTCGCCATACTCAGCGCAGTGATGCACGGCATGTCGGCGGCGGATTTTCACATGCTGGCCGAGGGCGACCGGTGGGTGGGGGCTCCGATTCAGCGGTCGGGCGCGTTCCGAGAGGAGTACGCCGCGATGTTCCGGCGGTTGAACGCGTTTTTCAGCCAATACCGGATATTCGAAAGCAAAAAGAATTGCCGCACGCTGGTGCTCCTCTCCCAAGGCTTGGAAAGGTACCACAGCGCATTTTCTACCCTGAACCACGCCTACCTTGGATTGCTGCGAATCCCGAAGGCTTTTTCCGATGTGCCGTCGTCCCTGGGTTTCCTGACGGAGCCGGTGCTGCAATCCATTTACGAAGAGCGCAGCTGGATTGCAGAGGCATGCCGGTATTTGGAAAACGCCCAGGTGGAATACAACCTGGCGAACACCCGAATCGTGCTGGACGAGCTCGTGAAGTACGACATGGTATTCGTTCCCACGGCCGATTTCATGGATCCGAAGGAGCAGGAACGGCTGCTGGAATTCGCCGACCGCGGCGGACACCTGGTGTTCGGGCCGGCGCTGCCCACGCTCGACGAGCGGATGAATCCGGCTTCGGTCCTTGGCGCGGCGATACAAATTCCCGGCACCCAAAACCGCGAATCCGGAAAAATCACGTTCCTGCCCGGCTTCGACCAGGCGAAGGACCTGATCACCCCCGATATGCCGAACGTGGTCCTGATCGACAACCCCCACCTGCGGTTGACGATCCGCGGCGGCCTGTCGATTCTCGTCTTCCTCGCCAATCCGACCAATACCGTCCAGCGGTCGATCATGATCTCCTCCTGGCCGTTGCGCGGCGTGTGGAACGCTCCGGAGGGGACCCAAACGGGGTCCGTGACGAGCGAAGTCCCGCCGTACACCGTACAGGTGTGGGAGGTGTTGAAATGATCGCCCGCGACGTGGAGATCACCGACCTCCGTCCGGACTTCTGGAGGAACCTCGTTTCCCTGATCGACGCATCCCGGATCGCGGACGTCCGGCCAGAGCATCCGAACCTGCTTTCGATCCTCCATCACGGAGGCAAAGTCCTCCGCGTGTATGCGCCGGCGGGGTTCCGGGTTCCGGCGATCGAACAGGTGGACGATCCGCAGGAACTGGCGAAGAAGCTCTACTATCAATTGCCTGGGTTGGAGGGCGTTCAAATTCTGGAGCGGGACAGCCTGGTCCTGTTTTCGGACCGGGTTCAGCGCGCGGATTGGATGGCCGACGACTTGGAGGAGTTTGTCCTCAAGGCCTTCCTGCTTACGGGGCAGGATCCCGCGGGCTTGGCGTTCCACCCCCCGTTTTCCTGGAAGTGGAACGGCTTTTCCCTGGATTCGATCCGCGCATGGATGGCTTCGGGTCCGGATCCCTGTTCGGTTTTTCTGGGAGTCGTCCGCGACTCCACGCCGTGGCTGACGCTGATCCTCCGCGCGGCGGACCGCAAGATCCGCCTGATCACGACCATCGATTATCTGGCGCGTTTCTCCGCGCCCGTCGCCGGCCTGCCTTCCAGCCCAAAGGATTTGGCGTCCATCTGCGAAGCCGTTCACGCGCATGTGGCGCCGGTCCGGGCGGCGTTGATCTGCGATTACCTGGTGTTCGCCCGGCTGCTTTCGTCGGAGGACAAGTTGCGGGAATTGACCGCAGCGGAGGCGGACGGTACGGCGTCGTCGTTCGGTCTGACGGATTGACACCGGCGCCAGGCGGCTCCAATGGGCCGTAGATTTTTCCACCGACGGGTTAATTTTTCCCACAACCTCCCGTCGGAGCTTCGCGAATACGGAACGCGCCGCCGAATTCCATTCCCATCCACAACCAAATCCCGCGCAAACCCGCCAGGGTGAAATCACGACGGCGGGCGGATTTCTAAACCCCGATAATTCACTATAATATTAGTTCGCCTGCACGGAACGGGCCGTTTGGAGCAGGCGCAGGCTGGGTTGAAATAATGCCTTCCTGCCGTTCGGCGCATCGCGCCGGGATAAAGGATCCAGTGACCGAATCCTCTTACGTGCTTTTATTGTGCGCGACCGATGTGGAACGAAAAGCCGTCCTGGCCGCGGCGAAAGCGGCGGTAGGACGGAAACACACATTGCATCACGGGCGCACGCGGACCTACTACCTGCTGGGGGATATCGGCGGGGCGAGCGTGGCGCTGGTGCAATGCGAAAAGGGGAGCGGCACGCCCGGAGGATCGGAATCGACGGTCTTTGCGGCGATCGACGAGCTCCATCCGTACGCCGTGATCATGGTCGGCATCGCGTTCGGCGTGGATAAAAAAAACCAATCCATCGGACAAGTGCTGGTGTCGGAAAACGTCCGCTGCTACGAGATCCAGCGGGTGGGCACAAAGAACAATAAGGGAATAGAGATCCAACCGCGCGGCGGCGCCATGCCCGCCGCGACCTGGCTGTTGGGCCGGTTTCAGGCCGCATGCGAAGCTCGCAACGACTTAAAAACCAAACCGGGGTTGATCCTCTCCGGGGAAAAACTTGTGGACAATAAGGAATTCCGGGACGCCCTGCTGAAATTCGAACCGGAAGCGATCGGCGGGGAAATGGAAGCCGCGGGAATGGCCGCGGCGGCTCATGACCGCCAGACGAGTTGGATTTTGGTCAAAGCCATCTGCGACTGGGCGGATGGGTTGAAGAAAATTGACAAACCAAGGCGCCAGCAACTGGCGGCGCGCCACGCGGCAAGCCTGGTGTTTACGGCTTTAAAGCTCGGCGGCTTCACGAGATCGCCCATCGAGACGAGAGATTCCGGGCCGATGGAGAAAGCCAGCCTTCCGGCGGAGGCCGCCAAGTTGCCGATAGCGATCATCAAAGAAATCAGATTGGGTCCGGGTTTGCTCGGAGCGCGCGGACCGAAGCGCGTTCCGTGCGAGCTGCCGCCGGCGGCTGAGAAGTTCTTCGGCCGCGGGAAGGAACGCCGGCTGCTTGCCGAGCGCCTGAAGGCAGGCTTGAACACCGCCGTCGTGGGGCCGGCGGGCCTCGGGAAAACCGCGCTGGCCGCCGGCGCACTCGCGGACGTCGTGGGCGCAAACGCCGCTAGGCTGGCCGGCAGCCCGTATCCCGACGGATTGGTGTACCTCGACCTGTATTCCGAACGCGGAAAGGCCGAACCCGTCTGGAGCGCGCTCGCCAACCGGCTGTGCGGCCCGGAGTTCCTGGAACGCGCCGCGCCGCGCGAACGGGCCGCCGCGGCCTGCTGCGGCAAGCTGGCACTGGTCATCCTCGAGGGCGGGGAAGAGGCCGACGGAACCCCGGGCCGCGCCCACCTCCCGGAGCTGCTCGGCGTGCTCCCGCCGGAGTGCCGCTGGCTGCTGCTCACACGGCTCAACACCCAGGCGGCGGCGGTGGAAACCGTCTTTCTGCGGGAAGCGCTTCCACCGGACGACGCGGCGGCGTTGCTCGATTCGTTGACGGAAAGCCGCCCGCTGGAACCGGCGGTCCGCAGAACGGTGCTGGAACTGCTGGAAGGACATCCGCTCGCGATCACCTGGGCGGGCAACCTCCTGGCCCGGGACGAGGAGGATCCGGCGGAGCTGGCCGGCGAATGGAAGGCGGGCGGGCTGCCCGGGCTGACCGATCCGCGCCGGGCCGAGCACACGCTGCGCTGGCTCTTCGGACGCAGCGTGCGAAGCGCGGATGAAACGGCGCGGTTGGCGCTGCGCGCGGCGGGGCTTCTGGCCCGCGCGCCGTTTCCGGCCGGCCCGATCGCGGCGGCGGTCTCCGGGGCGGAGGACGGAGACGGCGGGCGGAGCCGAGCGCTGGCGGCGCTCAAAGGATTGGTCCAACGCGGCCTGCTGAGGCGGGCGCCGGACGAGATATGGGAGTTCACGCACGCGTTGGGATACGCCTTCGCGCGCGAAATGGAGCCGTCCGATCCGGAGCTGCGGCGTCGGCTGGCCGACTGGTTGCGCGAGAACCTGCTTGACGGATTGCAGGGCTCCTCCGGCGGGGAAGGGCTATCCGCGGCAGGCCGTCTGATTCCCCACGCCGCCGCGTTGCTCCGCGCCGACGACGGGCGGCGGCTTTGGGAACAGCTTGCCGGCCCGCTCCTTTATGGAATATCCGACAGGCTGGAGGAAATGGGACGGCTCGACCTGGTAAGCGGCGCCCTGGGCGCGGCGGCGGAATGGTTGTCCGGACTTCCCACGGATCAGGCGGAGGCGCCGTTCTGGCGCCGTCAATATTGCATACTCAGAGTCGATCAAGGGGACGTATTGCTGGCCCAAGGGGATCTGGCCGGAGCGCTGGCGTCCTACCGCGAGTCGCTGACAATCGCGAAGCGCCTGGCCGAG
>JAFGKK010000043.1 GCA_016928575.1 Anaerolineales bacterium | reverse complement strand
GGGGGCTGGCGACCCGCGAAGACGTCATCGGAACGGTGTGGCCGGGGGAGGATACGGGAGGCATCACCGATCAGGCGATCGATGCACTCGTCCGCCGGCTGCGGGACCGCCTGAAGGAAGTCGATCCGGACCACGAATACATCCTAACCGTCCGCGGCCACGGGTTCCGGCTGGATGTGAACGCGTAAAATCCGATCCTCGTTCGTCGCGGGTTGAAGGTCCGGCGCCGGCCGGCAGGGCAGGGAAAGGCGGTCTGTTCAAAGGATCAAAGGTCGAATATAATGCTTCGCGTCCGGGGCGTAGCGCAGCTCGGCTAGCGCACCTGCATGGGGTGCAGGGGGTCGGAGGTTCAAATCCTCTCGCCCCGACCTCGAGCGACCATGGCCTTGGTCGCTTTTTTTTATCCCGCCCCAGAGGACGGCGTTGAGGCGTTCCCGGATTACGGTCGTGCGGCGCGGGAAGGCCTGTTTTATAATCCCCAAGGATCCTGCCCACGGGCCGCGGGATCCGGCAAATTTTCGGTCTTGGAGATCCTATGAAAAAACCTGTTCCGGTGAAAGGCACACGGGATTATTATCCGGCGGAAATGGCCTTCCGCAACTGGTTGTACGAACAGGCGCGCTCGGTTTCGAGGAAATTCGGATATCAAGAATTCGAAGCCCCGTATTTAGAGACCCTGGACCTTTACGCCGCCAAATCCGGCGAGGAACTGGTGAAGGAGCAGGCGTTTGTCTTTCAGGACCGAGGCGGAGAGGAAGTCACTCTCCGGCCGGAACTTACGCCCTCCTTGGCGAGGATGGTCTCGGCCAGGCAGGGTCAACTTGCGTTTCCCGTGCGCTGGTGGTCGTTCGGGCCTTTCTGGCGGTACGAGCGGCCGCAGAAAGGGCGGACGCGCGAATTCTTTCAATGGAATTTGGACCTGATCGGATTGGCCAACCCGCAGGCGGACGCCGAAATCGCCGCCGTCATCTGCGAATTCTTCCGCTTGGCGGGTCTTTCCCCGCAGGAGGTTGTTCTGCGGGTCAACAACCGCCGCCTGATGGAATCCGCATTGTCGGAATTGGGGGTCGGGCAGGAGGCGCGCGCGGGCGCGTTCCGACTCATTGACAAGAAGGAAAAAATGGAAGCGGCCGCCTGGGAGGCGCACGCGCGGGAAACCGGACTGTCCGCGGAACAGGTTCGCGGATTGGAGGGCGTGCTCGCCGACCGGGATCTGTGGAAGAAATCCTCCGAACTGACGTTTTTTTTCGAAGCGGCGGAGTCTTTCGGAGCGGCGGAGTACCTGGTGTTCGATCCCGCGGTCGTCCGCGGATTGGATTACTACACCGGCACCGTCTTTGAAGGACGGGACGCGGCCGGCGAATTCCGCGCCATCCTGGGCGGGGGCCGGTACGACAACCTGGTGGCCGACGTCGGCGGAGATCCTTTGCCCGGGGTGGGATTCGCCATGGGAGACCTGATCATCGGCCTAATCCTCAAAAAGCTGGGGAAGGAGCCTGCTTTACGCGCGGCGCCGGCCGATGTCCTGGTGACGACGTTCTCATCCGGGGAGATGGCCGAATCCATCCGAATCACCCAAGAGCTGCGCAAGGCCGGGATTTGCGCGGAATGGTATCCGGCGCCGGACCGTCTGCCCAAGCAATTGAAATATGCGGATATGCTGGGCATTCCGCTGGCGGTCATCGCGGGTCCGGAGGAAGTCGGCGCCGGTCGGGCGACGCTCAAGGATTTGACGAAGCGCGAGCAGGTAACGGTGAGCGCGGCCGAACTCGAACAGGAAATCCGCCGGCGGCTTGCCGGAACCGGAAGCGGATGATAGAATTCCGCGCGCTTCGCGGTGGCTGTAGCTCAATCGGCAGAGCGCTGGACTGTGGATCCAGGTGTTGCGGGTTCAATCCCCGTCAGCCACCCTGAGTTTCTTAAAACCCTCACCAAAAAGGCACGAAGGACGCAAGGGTTTTCCATTCTTGGCGAGCTTCGTGTCTTTTCTCTATGTAGCATTGTTTTTTTTCGGACCGGTTTTCTTTTCCAGATCGGGGGGGCTCCGCGGATCAGGCTTATCCTGGATTAACCGCTCGGCATCCGAAATCCGGCTCAGGTTCGGCTCGGGAGCGTAAATCTGCTTGGTGATCACGGGCGTCGAGTGTCCGAGGACGGATTGTACGTCTTCCAGTTGGGCGCCGGCGCGGATAAGCGATTGGGCGTGCCAGTGGCGGAAAGCGTGCGGGGAGATGAATTGGGTGGTTTTTTGGCCGTAGGCCTGCCGCCCGATCCGGCGGACGATTTCCCAGGCGGTTTTGGTCGAGATCTTGGCGCCGTATCCCTTGACCGCGGTCCGGAAGAATTGGCTGGTGCCGCTGCGCGGCTTGCCGGTCCGCCCATGTTGAATGAACACCCAGGGTGAGGCATCGGAGCGCGCGTTGAGGTACTGCAGGATGGCCGCGGCGGCTTCCGCGCCCAGGTAACAATGCGCCAGCGAGCCCGTCTTCTGCATCTGAAAGGTAAAATATCCGTCTTGGGCTTGGGCGGCGTGAAACTCGGTTCGGCTGAATCGGCAGGCGTCTCCAATCCTCAATCCGGTTGCGCGCAAAAAATGGATCAGCGCCTTGGAGCGCAGAGTTTGCAGGAGAGTCAAGCGGTTTTGGTTCTGCGGAAACGGCAACGAATCGGCAACGGCGGCCATCCGGTCGCCAAAATCCTCAGGAACACGGCCTACCCGTGAACTTCCGGCGAAAAGCCTTTTTTTAGACTGAATTCGCATAGCTAATCTGGTTTCTTTTTCATCATCGCTGGTGAAGTTTATCCAGCCCTTAATTCTCCAATAATTCACAGCTCGGCGAAGTGCACTTTCATATATATTCTGGGTATATTCCGTCATACCTTGGCCGATGATCCAAACGCCGAAACGATTGACTATGGAAGGATCTAAAGTCCCGACTTCTTCATTTAAAAACCGGGCGTCTTTGGCGTAGTGTAAAAACTTTTTTAGCGCAGTTTGATAGGTGCGCTTGGTGTTCTTTGATTCGCTAGGGAAATGGAATTCGGTAAAGAAGGCATTTACCGCATCTTGGATTTTCATATAAAGAAGTATACACCTTTTTGAGTAATATAATAAACATTAGCTTACATAAACATATTCTGAAAATTGAATGATGACCTCATCAATAATCAAGCCGGAGATACTCCCCCATTTCAATTGAAAACCTATCGGCTAAGTCTTCACCTCATCCGCCCGCCTGTCGCTTTCTCTCACTTTCCCTCGCTCCGCTAGGGACAGGCCGCTCGGGGCATTGGGTCGGCGAAATACTCTCTCGGGCACCTTTTTCGGAATTTCGCCGAGATGAGCTTCCATGTACTTGTTCGAAGCCTTAAGTCTTGATGGATGGGCTTGGAGGACTTTTTTCGAAACGCAGTGACGGGAGGAAGGGATGAGGGATAATCCGAAAAATCCTCAGCGGGAGATAATTTTGCCGTCTCGGATGCACAGGCCCACCCCGCTGGCCAACCGCCTCCAACCGGAGGCCATCGGGAATTGGATTTCCAGAGGCTGGATGTCGGGGCCGATCAAAAACACTTTTTTCGTCTCCGACATTTCCACCAAGGCGAAATACTTCAAGCTTTTTCGGAGGTATAAGCATTCGAGGATCTTGAAACTCGCCTCGGACCCGAAAGAGGCTGTGACCATGGAGGTTACCGCCTCACGGCGTTCGGGAATGGAAGGGACTCCCAGCAATCCGGTGGCTGAGGTGGAAAGGTCGATCGGTTCCTGGGTGGCAAGCCAGCTGGCGCCCAAAAATTGCTTTTCCAAATCGGAAATCGTCATCCCGGCGGTCGGATAGCAATGCGGCGCGCCGATATCCAGCACGTAATACGGTTCCTCCAATTCGATCCGGAATACGTCCGGGACTCCGGGGCCGGACGAAATCCTTCCGACCGGCATCAGGGTGAAGGGCCAATTCTCGGTACCCGGACGGGTGCCGCCTTCGCTGTCGACGCCGAATTCCGTGATCAGGAATTGGTTGAGTCTCTGTTTGACCGCTTTTATTCCTTCATCCATATCGCACGCTGCGACGGCCCCGATCCGGCGGAATGAGCCGCGATCACTATTATACATAGCAATTTCCATCGTGCGAATGAGGGAATCCCACCCCTGCCCGAAGACGCATCGGGGATTCCGGCGCCTTGGAGAAAACCGCATCCGGCTGTACAATGTCTGCGGTTTTGGCCTTTTTTCGCCCAAAATTCCATCTTTCAAAGGAGTCCGGATATGGCACCGAAGTTTAAAATCGGCATTCTCACCGGAGGCGGAGACGTTCCCGGCCTGAATGTGGCGATCCGGGCGGTGGTCAACCGCGCCCGGGAAAACAACATCGAAGTCGTCGGCCTGACGCGCGGTTGGATGAGCGTCCTGCGGATCAATCCGGAGGATCCCGAATCCCTCCCAAAGTATTCCTTCGCGTTGACCCCGGATACGGTCCGGAAAATCGACCGCACCGGCGGCACGTTCCTGCACACCTCGCGCACCAATCCCTCCAACGTCAAACCGGCCGACGTCCCCGAGTACGTGCGGGCTGAGGACAAGGTCAACAACGAGAAGGGAACCGTCGATTGCACCAAGCACGCCCTGCGCGTCCTGGAGAAGCTGGGGCTGGAAGCGATCATCCCGATCGGCGGCGACGACACGCTCTCCTTCGCCAGCCGCCTGCACCAAGAGGGCTTCCGCGCCGTCGCCATTCCCAAAACGATGGACAACGACGTTTTCGGAACGGATTACTGCATCGGCTTCTCGACCGCGGTGACCCGCTCGGTGGACGCGATCACCAACTTCCGAACCTCGGTCGGTTCCCACGAGCGCATCGGGGTGGTCGAACTGTTCGGCCGGAACTCGGGAGAGACTTCCTTGTTCGCCGCCTACTTGGCCAACGTGGACCGGGCGATCATCTCCGAGGTCCCCTTCGATCTCGAGAAACTCGGCCAGTTCCTCGTCGCCGACCGCAACGCCTCCCCCTCGCATTACGCGATCATGACCATCTCCGAGGGTGCCACGGAAATCGGCGGCGACATCGTTCAGCGCGGCGAAAAGGACGCCTACGGCCATCAGAAGCTGGGCGGGATCGGCCACTATACGGCGGATGAAATCAAGCGGCGCACCGGCGTGAACATCATGTACCAACAGCTCGGCTACATTATGCGGTCCGGCGCGCCGGACGCCCTCGACCGGATGGTCGCCAGCTCCTTCGGAAACCTCGCCCTGGACCAGGTGGCGCTCGGGCACACCGGCCGGATGGTCGCCCTGCAGCAGGGCATTTACACCACCGTCCCGCTGGACATGATCATCCAGGGGAAGAAACGGGTGGACGTCTCGGCCCTCTACGATAAAGACAACTACCGTCCCCGGGTCAGGGACATGCTTGGAAAGCCGATGTTCCTGTATTAGCACCCCGCAACCCCCTTCCCGCCCGGCGCGGCGGCGGTGGATTTGCGCGAGGAGAGCAGGCTATGAACCGCATCGACGAAATGCTCAGCTGGTATGCCTCCGAGAATCCAGGAGTGCGGACCAATCTGTACCGGATCCTGTGCCACGGCAAGCTGTCCGGGACGGGCCGGATTCTGATGCTGCCGGCCGACCAGGGATTCGAACACGGACCCGGCCGGTCCTTCAGCAACAATCCCGCCGCCTACGATCCGCGGTACCACATCGAGTTGGCGATCGAAGCCGGATGCAACGCCTACGTCGCGCCGCTCGGCTTTCTGGAGGCTGTGGCGGCCGATTATGCCGGCCAGATCCCCTTCATCCTGAAATTGAACGGCCGCGACCAACTGCACAGGGATGCGGACCCGATGCTGGCCCAGATCGCCGTCGTCGAGGATGCCTTGCGGCTGGGATGCGCCGGGGTTGGGTTCGGCATCTATCCCGGCACCAACAACCGCCGGATCCTCTACGAGCAGATGCGCGAAGTTGTGCGCGAGGCGAAGCGGGTCGGCCTGCCGGTCATCTGCTGGTCGTATCCGCGCGGCGCGAACATTCCCAAGGAGGCCGAGACAGCCGCCGACATCACCACCTACGCCGCCCACTTGGGCGCGCAGATGGGCGCCCACATCCTCTACCTGAAGCTGCCGACCGAGCGCATCGAACACGAGGATACCCGCATCCTCTACGAAAAACACGGAGTCAAGCTCGGCACGTTGGAGGACCGCATCCGCCACGTCATGCAAGGGGCGTTCCAAAGCCGGCGGATCGTCCTTTTTTCGGGCGGGCCGCGGGGAGACGCCGACATCATCCTGAAGGAAGCCTCCGCCATCCGGAACGCCGGAGCGGCGGGGCAAATGATTGGACGCAACGCATTCCAGAGATCCCGCGAATCCGCTCTGGACCTATTTGAAAAATTGATCCGCGTTTATAAAGGCGAAGGCTGAGAAGCGGGCTTGAGATAGGGTTCGGCGGGAAAATCGCCGAGCCCTATCCTTTTTTTCGTGTGGCACTTACTCGTTGGAAAAAGCCGAAAAAATCCTAATTATTCTCCACTGATCCCATCCTCCCAGCCCATCGCTTGAGTTTGATGGTTTCGAATTTAAACAAATTGCAGTTATCAAAGTGACATGGCAATACAGAACCGCAACGAGGGAAGTCACGTTTTTAAGAAAATTATTTTTAAAAAATGTATCTGCTCAGCCTCAGTAATACTAAAATGAAATCCTGCTCTTTTCCATCCTCACCCCTATCCCCTGACCCCTTCTCCCTCTCCTGACTTATGCCAGGAGAGGGAGAGGGGGAAGGGGTTGTGGGGTTGGGGGTGAGGAAAGGGAAGGGACGGGGGGCTGAGGAGATACTAAAAAATAAACTAATAGTGACTATGCGAAAACCGTTACAAAAAATGCCCTCCGTGCGCGTTGTCCCGCTGGCGAAGGTTGAGGATTGACACCCGATCCCGCGGTCGTATAATCCGGCTTCGTGTCCGGTTTGGCAGCCTTCGTCCGGAGTCCCTCTGGCTGCGCCGCCGGCTGCCGAAAGTCGAGGCGCCAATGCCTGAAACCCGTCCGCACTCCATGATCGAAAAAACGGCCGAATTCCTTCATCAGGAATATCGAACTCAACACGGCCTGTTCGAAGCCCAGCCGGCGATGCTGCAGAGGTTTTTCGAGGCACAGGCGGGATTCCTCGCCGAAACGATTTTGCAGAAACCCTCCCAAATAAAGTTTACCCTTCCCGATCGGGTGGTGGTGGACCCCAAATCCGGAAAGATGGAAACCATTCCTCCCGAGGAGCGGGAGCAAATGGCCGGCGGATTGGTTGACCGGCTGACGCGCACGGATCTGACCGTCGTCCTGCGCACGAGGTTCAAGGAGTTGGAGCAGCACCCCATTCCGGGGATCGCCGCCGCGGCCGGGGTGATGCGTTTCGCCACCTGCCGCCACATGATCAGCCGCCTGCTTCCCGCAGGCCGTTCCGTTAACTATGTCGCCCTCCATGACGAAGAGATCCCCTCGGAGCCGGATCCCACCCTGCCCGACGTCGGATCCGCCATCACCGAGGCCACCGACGCGATCGTGGAGGAAGGCTCCGCGGAAGCCGGCCGCGGCGCCGTGCAAGTTCCCTTCGTCCCGTATGCGCGGCGTTTCTTCCTGCCGCAGTGGATCGCGTTCGACCGGGACGGCAAGCTGCTGGTCGGCGGGCCGGCCGAAGCCGAAGCCGCCGTCGCATCGATGCAGAATTTCCTGCAAGTCCTGCACACGGCGGTCGGGCTGGCGGCTTATTTCGTGGCCGACGACGAATACCGGCGCAAGCGGTACGGGATGCTTGGCCAGCTGGTGAACCAGGGACGGGCTCTGGCCGTCTATCAAACCGGAGAAATCATCCAAACCATCCGGCGCCGGGCCGCCGCCCAAGACCTGAACCGCGGACTGTCGATCACCCTGCCCTATTTCGACGATCAAAGCCTGAAGCTGAAGGCGTACCCCTTCGAGGTGATTCCGGCCGGGCGGATCATGTTCGTCCCGGCCTTCGTCGTCCGGGCCTGCCAGGAGGAGGCCGTTAAAATCGCCCAGGATACGCGGTTAAGCGTCTCCACCCGCAACCACATCCTTGTCGAGCTAAACCAGCTGGAGCAGACGTTCCAATCCGCGAAAAAGTAGCGGAGGGACGCCCGCCCGCGCCCTCCATCCGTAGAAACCAGGTCATCCATCCCATGCTTTCCGTAATCCTGCTTGCCGCCTTTATCATCATCGCCTTCCGCATCTCCCCTCGTGAATGCCAGGAGGACGCCAAGGTCCACGGCGCTGGTCAGATCGGGCTCCTTGCGGCGGTAGCGCTGTTCGGCGTCGATTATTTCACATCTTATTACTACGCCACCGGTGAGATGATGCGTGCGCTTCACCCGTATGGTTTGCAGCCGTACGCCTACATTGCGGTGATCGTCATCGCCTTCGCTAACATCGTGTTCGGCCTGCTGTATATGTACTCACTCGGAATCTTCAACGAGGGCGGCGGCTCCTACACCGCCTCGATGCGTTACCTATTGCCGACCCTCAGCCTGATCGTGGCCGTGGTCCTGATCCAGGATTACATTTTCACCATCGTCGTTTCGTCCCTGTCCGGCGTGGACCAGTTGCTTTCGGTCCTGCAGGCGAAGGGAATTGACTGGATCTGGCACTTCCTCATCGGTGCCGGCTTGGTGACCACGACATGGTATCTGACCATCCGCGGCCGCGGGGAATCGGCGCGGGTCACGTTCGTGCTTCTGGGCGTTTTCGGCTTCCTGACAATCACGATGTTCGCCGGCCTGCTCCTTGCGGATATCCGGGGAGTTCCCCCCGTTTCCGTGACAGAAAATCCGGAGCCCGTCTCCCTGCTCCAAGCGATGTACCATATGCTTACTGCCTCGATGAAGGGCTTGGTGGCTCTCACCGGCTTGGAAGCGATGTCGAACGGCATCCAATTCGTTATGGACAAAGACGCCGGCATCGTGGTGTGGGGCAAAAAGCATCTCCCCCGGTTCAAGAGCCTGTGGAATTTCTATTCTGGAAAGTCGGGCGTCGGCCGGTTTGTCCAGACCTCGTTCCTCTTCTACGGCGGAATCACCACACTCCTGCTCACCTTTTTCTCCATCCGCTTCAATGTCTTTGACGATACCTTTGGGCGGACTCTGGTGGGCAACCTCGCGTTTATCGGGTTCGGACAAATTCCCGGGTTCAACATCCTCGATGGATCGTTTCTCTTCTGGATATACCAACTGCTGGCGGTCGCATTGCTGGCCTCGGCCTCGATGACCGCATTCCAGGATCTGCAAGCCACAGCTTGGCGCGACGTCGCCATCGGCGAGATTCCGGAAATCGTCGTTCATCGCAATCCGGCGGGAACCTTTACGAGGTCCGTCACCGCCGGATACGTCGCCGCCTTGATCATCATGTTCCTTGTCCGCGCGGAGCAGACTCTGGCGGTGCCGTACTATGGAATCGGCGTTTTCATGCCGATCATGGTGATGGGTTTCGCCGTCCGGCAGCATATCCTTCGGACCTACACCGGCCGCAAACGATTCTGGGGTGCGCTCGCCGCCGGATTTTCCGGAATCCTTTCCGCATTAGTGTTCATCGGTCAGATCGTCGGGAAATGGAGCGAAGGCGGTTGGGTCGTCTTGATCAGCTTCAGCCTTTTGATCCTGGCGGCGCATGCAATTCTGATTTCTCCGGCGGGTCTGCGCGCACCGGATAGAATCCACCGCATCGTCAGGGAAAAGGCCCGGGTTCAGGGATCGATGGCTTCGATCGTCGAATGGCAATCCCTGCGGATGCAGGAATATCGATATCAGATTCTGATCGGGATCAGCCGCTTTTTCGAGATCTTCGGAGTCCGGCGTCCTATGCGGTTTGAACCGCCTGCGCCCGCCGGGGAATATGACGAGGCGGTGCATGTCGATCATCCGGAAGCGCCCTCGTTGTTGCAGCAATATCTGAACAACAAGCCGCCGAGCGAATTGCAGGTGGGCGGACGCCCGAAGGAAACCGCAGAACCGGATGAAAACGACACGTAGACGTAGCCTTCCCCGAATCGATGCTCGATCGGGGGTCACAACAATGAGTCGGGACCTCCTGCTGAACTAGCCACTCTCCAATGCCTTCGGCCCCCATTTTTTCCCTCCGCCCGATCGATGTCTATGCCGCTTTGGAAACCGGTCCGGAGGGACTCTCCGTCGAGGAGGCGGCGTCTCGGCTCTCGCTCTACGGACCCAACCGCCTGCATGTCGTCAAGCCCGTCTCCATCGACTACAAGCATCTGCTCTCCCAGGTCTCGCACCCGATGGCTCTGCTGTTGTGGGCCGCCGGTACGGTCGCGTTGATCGGAGGCCGGCCGGTGTTGGGGGCCGTGATTTGGCTCGTCGTGGTGGTCAATGCCGTCTTTTCTTTTTGGCAGGAGTACCGCGCGGAGAGAGCCATCTCCTCCCTCGAGAAGCTCCTGCCCGATTATTCGCGGGTTCTTCGCGAGGGAGTGGAATCCAGTCTGCCGACCTCCGAGATCGTCCCGGGCGACATTCTGGTGCTGGCAGAGGGCGACAACATCCCCGCCGACGCCCGGGTCGTCGAGGAATTCGGACTGCGGGTGAACAACGCCGCACTCACCGGAGAAACCCTGCCCGTCCGAAAATCCGCCGATGCCTCGCCGTTGACGGAAATGACCGAAGTCGAGCGTCCGAATTTGATCTTTGCCGGAACCTCCGTCGCTTCCGGGACGGCCCGGGCGGTGGTGTATTCCACCGGTTCGCTGACCCAGTTCGGACGGATCGCCCGCCTGACTCAGGAGACTCCCCCGCAGCAAAGCCGCCTGCAGGCCGAAATGAGCCGGATCACGCGCCTGTTCTCCCTGGCGGCGCTGGGAATCGGCGCTCTTTGCTTCTTGTGGGGCGTGACCGAGGAAGGGATTCCCTGGCTTAGCGCGTTCCTGCTGGCGATCGGCATTATCGTCGCTGTCATCCCGGAAGGATTGGTCCCCACGCTGACGATATCCCTGGCGATCGCCGTTCAGCGCTTGACCCGCCGCGGGGTGCTGGTGAAAAGCCTGGCCATGATGGAAACCGTCGGAACCGTTTCCGTCATTTGCACGGATAAGAGCGGCACCCTCACTCAAAACCAGATGACCGTCCGTGAGATCTGGTCGGGCGGCCGGCAATACCGGGTTTCCGGCTCCGGATACGAGCTGAAAGGGGGTTTTTCCCCCGTTCCATCCGGCCGTTGGAAAGAGGATTTGCGTCTGGTTTTACGCGCCGCCGCCATGTGCAACAATTCCCGCCTGCTTCCCCCGTCCCCCGAACGGCCGAAATGGTCCTACCTCGGCGACCAGACCGAGGCAGCCCTGCGCGTGCTGGCCTTGAAGGGCGGCGTGGACGAAGCGGAGGAAGGAAGAACGTTCCCCCGCATACACGAGATCCCCTTCGACGCCCGCCGCAAGCGGATGTGCACGATCCATCATCACGGGAACAGGGAGACCGCCTTCGTCAAGGGGGCTCCGCGCGAGGTCCTGCACCTTTGCACGCGGATCCGCATGGAGGGAAAGGACCTCCCGCTGGAACAGGAACTCCGGTCGCGGATATTGGCCGCCAACGACAGGTATGCCCGCAACGCCCTGCGGGTCCTTGCGCTGGCTTACCGACCCCTGTACCAGGAAGGGGGATGCTGTACGGATTATTCGGCGGAAAACGTGGAGCAGGATCTGACCTTTCTCGGGCTGGCGGCAATGATGGACCCGCCGCGTCCGGAAGTCGCCGAAGCGGTCGACCGCTGCAGAAAGGGTGGAATCCGCTGGGTGATGATTACCGGAGATTACGGATTGACCGCCGACTCGCTGGCACGCCGGATCGGGATGCTGACCGCCGAGAATCCCCGCATTCTGACCGGGGCCGAGTTGGATCGGTTGAGCGACGCGCAGTTGCAGGTCCTCCTGCGCGAGGAGGTAATCTTCGCGCGCATGGCGCCGGAGCACAAATTGCGCCTGGTGGCGGCCTTTCAGGAACGGGGCGACGTGGTGGCCGTCGTCGGCGACGGAGTCAACGACGCCCCCGCCCTGCGCAAGGCCGACGTCGGCGTGGCGATGGGGATCTCCGGAACGGACGTGGCGCGCGAGGCGGCGGATCTCGTCCTGACCGACGACAATTTCGGCGCAGTGGCCCATGCCGTGGAAGAGGGCCGCGCGGTGTTCGACAACCTGAGAAAATTCTTCACCTACATTTTCGCCAGCAACATTTCGGAAATGGTCCCGCTGATCCTCTCGGCCTTGTTCGACATCCCGATGACTTTGACGGTGGCCCAAATTCTGGCCATCGACCTGGGCACCGACCTTTTGCCGGGGCTGGCGCTGGGCAGCGAACGGCCGGAACCGGACGTCATGGACCGGCCGCCGCGGGGCCGGGATCAACCGATGCTGGATCGGAGCGTGGCCGGAAGGAGCCTGTGGCTTGGACTCCTGGAGACAGTTCTGTGCTATGCGGGATTCTTTTTCGTGTATTATTGGATGGATCCTTTCGCCTGGAAGGATCTCGTTCAGCCGCTGTGGCTTCCTTACGAAGAACTGCTCCTCTCCGCGCCGGGCCGGACCTACGTCATGGCTTCGACCGTTTTTCTGGCCGGCGTTGTTTGCTGTCAGATCGGCAACGCCTTCGCCTGCCGCACCAGCCGCGGAAGGGTCGGCGGAATCGGATACTTCAGCAACCGGATGCTGCTGGTCAGCGTCGTTCTGGCGGCCGCGATGCTGCTGATGCTGATTTACATTCCGGTCTTCAACGGTTTGTTTGAACTCCTGCCGTTGCCGCCGGCCTTCTGGGCCTTCCTTGCCCCGTTCGCTCCGGCGGTCTACTTCTTGGAATGGATCCGCAAGAGCCTGGTTCGACGCGGATGGTTTGCGCGCGACCGGGAAATCCCCCCGCCTTCCAATTCTCCGGCCGGAAGGCGGGATGAGGAAAGGACGGCCGTATGAAAACAATCATCATGGGATGCGGGCGCGTAGGCGCGGAAGTCAGCCGGCTGATGTCGGCGGAAGGGCACGACATCACCGTGATCGACTGCGACGAGCACGTCCGCGATCGTCTGGGATCGGAATTCCGCGGGAAGATCGTGATCGGAGTGGGGTTCTACCGCGACGTGCTGATCCGCGCCGGGATCGAACGGGCGGACGCCTTCGCCGCCACCAGCGATTCCGACAACGCCAACATCGTCGCGGCGCGGATCGCCCGCAACATCTTCCACGTGCCGCGGGTCGTGGCTCGGTTGTTCGACCTGCGGCGGGCGGAGATCTACCGCCGGCTCGGACTCAGCACCATTTCCTCCACCGCCTGGGGCGCCGAGCGGATCCGTGAGGTCCTGACCCATTCCGAATTGGACGCCCGCGGCTCCTACGGCAACGGGGAGGTGACCCTCTTCACCCTCGAAGCTTCGCCTCCGCTGATCGGACGGACGGTCAACGCCGTCGTCGTCCCCGGAGAGATCTCGGTCGTCGCCGTCACCCGGCAGGACAAAGCCTTCCTCCCGGTGTTGGGGACGGAGATCCGCGAAGGCGACCTGATCCACTACGCCGTCCTGGCCGCATCCATGGACCGATTTGAACAGCTGCTCGGGATCGGGGAAGGAGGTCAGCGATGAACGTCATCATCGTCGGCGGAGGAAAGGTCGGCTCCCACCTGGCGGAGATCCTCCTTCAGGGCGGGCACACCGTCCGCGTCGTGGACGGCCGGCCGGAGGTGTTCAGAAGGCTGCAGGAAGAACTGCCGGAGGGAACGGCCGTCTTCGGGGAGATGAGCTCCCCGTCCACGCTGGAGAAGGCAGGCATCGGATCCGCGGGAGTGCTGGCGGCCGTGACCGATCAGGACGACGCCAACTTGGTGATCACCACCCTGGCGAAGTTCGAATTCCGGGTGCCCAGGGTGATCTCGCGCGTGAACAACCCCAAGAATGGCTGGCTGTTCACCCCGGACATGGGCGTGGACGTGGCGATCAGCCAAGCCGACATGATGGCCCGGCTGATCGCCGAGGAAATGTCCCTGGGCGACATGATGACGTTGATCAAACTGCGGAAAGGCGCTTTTTCGCTGGTGGAGGAGAAAATCCATCCGGAATCCGAAGCTCACGGAAAAGCCATCCGGGATTTGGGACTGCCCAAAGAATGCGTCCTGGTGGCGATCATCCGCAAAGGCGATCTGATTCTTCCGCACGGGGAGACTGTGCTCAAGGAATCCGACGAGGTGCTGGCCGTCGTCCATCGATCGAAACTAGAGGTCCTGGCCGGAAAATTGGGGAAGCAACTCTAAGCCCCTCCGGCTACAGGCCGTTCTCCTTGAGCACTTCCAGGAACGCGCCGACGGCCTCGGGATCGAATTGCCGACCGGCGGATTGGCGCAGATACACCACCGTTTCGGCTTCACTCCGGGGATCGCGGAACGGACGCCGGGCCTGCATCGAATCCCACACGTCGATGACCGAGAAGATCCTCGCCGCCAGGGGGATGCCGGTTCCCGCCAAGCCGTACGGATAACCGCTGCCGTCCCAGCGCTCGTGATGATATTTGGGAATGTCAAGCGCCGGCCGCAGGAATTCGATCGGCTCGAGCAAATGCTCCGCGTATTTCGGATGCAGGCGCATCACCGACCATTCTTCCTCCGTCAGCGGTTCGGGCTTCCACAGGATCCGGTCCGGAATGCCGATCTTGCCGATGTCGTGGAGCAGTGCGCCTCTCCGGATCGCCAGAATCTGATCCGGCGGAATCCCCATATGCTCCGCGGTGCGGGCGGACAGCTCGGCAACCCGCTTCCCGTGGCCCTCCGCATCCCGGGCGTGAAGGTCGACCGCCCGGGACCAGCCTTCGATGGCGGAATCGCAGGTCAGGTCCAAGACCGAGCGGATGCGCTGCAGGGCGCCGAGGGATTCCGTGCTGTTGATTGCGATCGCCCCCTGCACCGCCAGCAATTCGAGCAACTCCTGCCGATCCGGATCCGGAGCGGCAGGCGAGCGCCGGAACACTTCCAATATCCCCCGGACCTGCCCATGGGCGATCAGCGGAGCGGCATGCCAGCTGTAGAAATCTTCATCGCGCATCAGCGGTTGGGCAAGGCGGGCGGGGTCATCCGGACGGGAAAACTCCAGCGAGGCTGTTTTCCGCTCCAATCCGGCTTGCAGCGCCAGGGCATGGTCCAGACGGATCCGGGAATGGGGGCGGTTTTCTTTCCGAAAACCGCGGGCGGCGGCCAGGGTCAAATCGCGCCCCGGCGGGTCCAGCAAAAGGATCGCAGCGGCGTCCGCTTCGAGTTGGGTCATCGTCTGATCCAAAAAGACGTTCAACGTGACGTTCAGGTCCATGCTGCTGGCGATGGCGCGCTCGACGGTGCGGAAGGATGCCAATTGCGCGTACTGCCGCTCCAGACGGTTGTGGATTCCGAGTTGCGATAGGGCGAGACCGAGGATGTCCGCGATTATGCCGCAGATCCGGACCTCCTCCGGTGAGTAATCCTCCTGCGGCTCCCGTCCGCGTCCGATCCAGAGCGCGCCGACGGCACGTTTGCCGGCGCATAGGGGGAATTCCCGGAGGTGGTGCGGCGCCACCTCCACCCTGCGGAGGACTTCGGCGACGGGGATTCCGTGGACGCGGCATTCGGCGCCGGCGCTTTCCGGCCTTCTGAAGAATTCGATTTGGGCCCCGCCAAGGGAGGACCAGCTCCCGAGGGAATGCAGGACCTGTGCGGCGTCTTTCCCGAAAGGATACCCGAGCAACAACAGCGAATCCGAGGGCGCCAGATCCTGGATCAGATCCATGGACCGGGCGATGATCGGCCCTTTGGCCGCGGAGGTGCGGCACTCGGCGAGGAGAATCGATAAATTTTCCAACACGTCTGAGGGAGGAGCGGCGTTCTGGCGGCGACGAATCAGGCGCATGGGCGGTCAGGCTCCGAACAGCAGGATTCCCCCTGACCCCTATCGATCCAATGCGGTAAATTGTTTTTTCGGCGGGCGGAGATGTTGTCCCGCGATCCCCAAGGCTGGGTTCTATTCTACTGATCGAAAGACGGATGTCAACGGTCCCGGGGGAAAACGCCCGGCCCCGGGTCTGGGATCCGGCCGTTCGCTTCCGGTCGCGGGAAGCGGTGAGTCGGCGACCTGAAGCGACGGCAGGTCCAGCGGGCCGGTCTTCCCGTTGCGGACATCGATCGCAAACGGAAGCAGCCAGACTCGGCGCACGCCGCGCCGGTCGATTTCCACGCCGGCCAATCCGCCGCGCCGCACGGAAGCGGGGTAATGCTGGTCGAAGACCGCGTTTCCAAGGCTGTAGAACACCGGGGCGCTTCCGATCCATTCCCATTCCTGCAAGGTGTGAGGGTGATGGCCCCAAAGGATGTCGGCCCCCGCATCCGAAAGCGCGAGTGCGATCCGGCGTTGGAGCGGTTCGCGGCCCGATTGGTATTCCATCCCCCAGTGCAGGGAGACCACCACCAGCTTGCGCGACGCGGAGGCTTGGCGCACGGACCGTTCCAGGTCTGCCAAACCGGATTCCACGTCCGAGTTTGTAAAATCCGCGGCCAGGAACACTATCGGCAAGCCGTTGACTTCGATTTCCAGCGGCCGGTTTTCTTCTTCCAGGAGGAGGATACTGAACGCGGCCAGCGCGGTGCGGGCGCAAGATTTTCCGTCTTCGCCCGAATCCCGCGCATGGTTGTTGACGCCATTGAGGATATCGATGCCGGCGGAGGCGAGCGCCGCGGCGGCGTCCGGCGCGGCGGTGAGGTTCCAGGGATCGGCCTTCCCCGGAGGGCGGCATCCGATGGGGGATTCCAAATTCGCCAACGCGAGATCCGCCGAGCGGGTCAGGGGGTGCAAGGTGCCCAGAACGGAGTCCCATCCCTTTCCGGCGCGCGCTTGCGCCACCCCCCTGCCCAGCATGATGTCGCCGAGAAACACGAGCCGGGCGGACGGTTCATAGGCGCTGGCAGAGGAAAGCAAAGCCACGAAAGCAAGGAAAAGGAGGGGCTTTCCAAAAAGAAACGCTCCCCGTCTGTGCACTAGGGCCCCCTCATCCCAGCCTCCCGTTACTGCGTTCCGGGCGCAGAACAACCACCGGCCAAGCGACATCCCCTAGGCGACGATGAACAGCTCCGTCCAATCCGGCGCCGGCGGCGCGGTGCCGCCCTCCACCATCGCCTGCCAAGTCTCGTCGGTCATGCGCTCGGAAGGAGGCACCGTGAACTCATAGTAGGTGAACACGGCTCCGTAGGCGATCCGATATGGGGAATCGGGCAGCACGACGACGATCAGGGTCGGCTGGCCGATTCCCTCTTCCAGCACGACAAGATTGCCCTGGGCGTCGATTCCGGTGGCGACATCGGCGACCAGCGCGGCCTTTTGATCCGAGAGGTCGCGGTATTCGTAGCCTTGCTCGTCGCGGTCCGCGGCGGCGAGGGTCAGCGCCTCCAATTCGCCGCCGTAATATTGAATCCGCCAATACTCTTCGTCGGTCATCGCCTGGCCGGCCAACTCTTTTTCGGCCGCGGATTGGAGGAAGGCCAGCAAGTCGATCAGGTTTTCCAGGTTGCCGCGCATCGTTTCGGAGAGGAGATTCCGCGCTTCCAGACCGGAGCGAGTCATCATCGACAGCGCGCGCAGGCGGGCATAGGCTTCGGGGTTCGGCTCAACATAGCCGTGCGGGGGGGGGTCCTGCTCACCGCCGCCCCCCATCTCGGCCATCACCTGCTTGGCGTACAGGATCGTATCGTGCTTCAACTCGGTCCAGGAAGCCAGCGCCGTATGCAGGTCCTTGCGGGTCCAGGCCTGTTGCTGCATGAAGGCCGGGAAGCGGCCGTCCTTCGCGGAAATAAGCGGTTGGAAGGAATAGAGCCAGGCGTAATACAGGTTTTGGGTCCAGGTATCCATCTGCAGGGCCGCGATCTCCCCCTGGACTTTGGCCATCTGTTGGTCGAAATTTTCATATTGGTCCTCGCCCATCCCGCGCAGGATCGACAGCGCTTCCTGCGACCCCATGGCGGCGAAGAAATCCAATGCCTTCGGCAGGCCGCGCGGCTTGGAGTCGGTGCCGACGTTGCGCCAAATCATCTGGCCGAAGACGTATTCGTCTAGGGTGAAGCGCTGGCCCATCAGCCGGAAGCCCTTGGTGGCGTCGGTCTTATCCTCCCAGATCCAAACCCACATGGAATTGATCTGTGGCGGCGGCAGGTCCTTGGCGGCCTCCAAAAATTCGCCGATCTTGTCCGGATCGCCGTAGGCGGTGATCGGAGCCCCGGCGCCGAAAACGGAATCCGCCAGCGCGCCGTATTCGGTGTAGGAGAGATCATCCGCCTTGCCGACGATGAACACCGTCGGCTCGTAGATGTTCTTCCAGAGCGTTTCCGCCGGCGTGCCGTCGGGCGCGGCGCTCGTGCGGATGGCCTGCGTGGCCAGCAGCGCGCGCTGGGTTTCGAACACATCGCGAAGCCGGAAGGTCATCCGTCCGTACCACATCATCGCCCGGAAATACCGCTTCAGCTCCTCGCTTCTGGTGTAGTGGCCGCGCGGTATGTATTGGCTGTAGTCTTCGATCAGCTTCTTATCCTCCGGCAGGTCTTCCCGGTCCCAAATCGGCGAAATTTCGGGTCCGGCCGCGGCTTGGATCAAGGCCACCTCGGCGGCCGCCAAGGAGGCCGCTTCTTCCGGAATGGAATCCCCCGTTTCCAGCAGCTGTCCGGCTACGGCGAAGAAGGCGACGTTCCGCCGGGCTTGTTCCCCAAGGACGGTTCCCTGAGTCTGTTGGAACTGTTGGTGCGAGGCGGACAGCAGCGTTCCGGTGAGGGTCTTCAGCTTGGCGATGAAATAATCCCGCTCCAAATCGCGGAGCATCTTATCAAAGATCAGGTGGTACACGTGATAGACCGAATCGGTTGTGATGAACACCGGTTCCTCCGAATACCGGAGGGATTCATAGACCTGGTAGAACTCCCGGTATTGGCCGGGTGTGGGCGGTTTGACCACGAAGCCCTGCGCCTCGAGGGCGGTTTTCTGGGAGCCGGATATTCTCGTTCCGTCCGCACCTTGTACTTGGGACAGGTCTACGGGGAGTGCGTATCCTCCGGAAAACGATTCCGGAATGTTGACGGGGATCGACGGGAAATTGGCGAACGCCTCCGGGTAGACCCCGGACGGCGGGTTGTAGGTCGGCTGGGCGGCGGTCGAAGCCGCCTCGAGCGTGGGGGAAACGGGAAGCAGGTTGCAGGCCAGCGAGGCGGCGAACAGCAGGCCGAGAAGCATGACCATGGAAGCGAATGGTTTTTTCACGGTATCCTCTCCTTAAGCTCCAAAGCCGCCGGAAGATCCGGCCAGGAAGGCAGGCGCGCCGTCCGCATCGAGCAGAAAGACAAACGCGTCGAAATCGGTGCTCCATCGGTCGGCGAGCGTGAACCCGAAGCCGTTCCATTCCCACAACGCCAGTCCCCTGCCCTGCGAGGGACGGCTGTATTCCGCCTCGACCGCGGTGAGATCCTGACGTCCATCTCCGGTCCAATCCGCGGCGTAAAAGGCGACGATGGGTTTTGCCAGTGCGGATCCCGCCCAAAGCTCGCGGTATTCCGATCCCGCCCATCCAATTAGAATTATATGACAGGACCGGTTTTGAGCGTCGTGGAAGCCCGCGATCCGTCCGCCGTGCGGAAGCCACGCATCCACCGGCCAGGGCGCGAACGGCCGCCAGACCAGCAAAACGATTTCCGGCCGGCCGTCGCGGGTCAGGTCGGCGGTCTGTGCCCCGCGGACGTCCCATTCCGGCGGGCTGGACCAAACGCCGATCCCTTGGTCGAGGAGCGTGACGCGCCCTTGGGAGAGCGCGAGGCGTTCGGTTCGACCGTCGCCGTCCAAATCCGATTCGAAGGCCGGAACGGCCGGACGGGCGGGATTCGGCGCCGCGGAAGCCCAGGTTCCCCCCTGCCCCCAGCGAAGAAGGACCGGCGGCGCGCGGAAGGTGGCTGCCAGGGAGGCGATCGCGAGAAGCAGAAGCATTCTACGTGACATCGTGGACCGCAGGTATTGTACAATTGCTTCCGCTTTGCACAAAATACACCGGCCCGAGGAGACACCCATGAAGAAGATCACGTATTCGAACCTTCAGAAAGCCTTCGTCGGCGAAAGCGAAGCCCACGTCCGCTACTCCTTCTTTGCGGAGCGGGCGAAGAAGGACGGATTGGTCAACATTGCCCGACTGTTCGAAGCCGCCGCGGCATCGGAGAAGATCCACGCCGAAAGCCACCTCAAAGCGATGGACGGTGTCCAGGATACACCCTCCAATCTGGCGGCGGCGGCCGGCGGAGAGGAATTTGAAATCGAGGAAATGTACCCTTCCTATATCGCCAGCGCCGAGCTGCAGGCGGAAAAGAAAGCCCAGCGCTCCATGAACAACGCCTTGCAGGCCGAAAAAATCCACCTGAACCTGTACCGCCGGGCGGCGGCCGACCTGACGGCCGGGAAGGATATCGGCATGCAGGATTATTTCGTCTGCCCGGTCTGCGGATACACCATGGAAGGCGATCCTCCGGACGTTTGCCCGGTCTGCGGGGCAAAACACGAGCTGTTTGTAAAGTATTAGAGTATTTACTCAGCCTCCCCCTCATCCGCCCTTCGGGCACCTTCTCCCAGCCCTACCTCTGCGAATGTAGATATGCATTTGTTGAAAG
>JAFGKK010000042.1 GCA_016928575.1 Anaerolineales bacterium | reverse complement strand
CGCGGATCGAGATCGTCGGCCGCGAGCGGATCCTGGCCCTCGAGCCAAAGCTCAATCCCGACGTAGTCGGCGGGCTGTGGGCGCCGACGGGGGGAATCGTCGAATCCTACCGGTTGGTCTTCGCGCTGGTGGAGAACGCCGCCGCCAACGGGGTGCGGCTGTATACCGATTGGAAGGTCGTCTCCGCGCGGCGCGAAGACGGCCGCTGGATCCTCTCCTCCGCGCGGGGCGAAACCCTCGCGGCGCGGCGGGTGGTGAACGCCGCCGGGCTGTACGCCGACGAAGTCTCGGCCGCCTTCGGTGCGGAGGAGTTCCGCATCATCCCCCGCAAGGGCGAGGAATACCTGCTCGATCGGAACGCGCCCGGCTTCCCCGCGCATGTGGTCTTCCCCGTCCCGGCCAAGAACTCCAAAGGCGTGCTGGTGATCCCGACCGTGGAGGGGACGATGATGGTCGGTCCGACGGCGGAGGAGATCGACGACAAGGACGACGAGGGCACCACCCCGGAGAACCTCGAGCGGGTGTTCGCGCTGGCGGCTCGTTTGGTCCCCTCGATCTCCAAACGCGACATCATCACCTCCTTCGCCGGCCTCCGTCCGGCCCTGCCGGGCAACGATTTTTTCATCGCGATCTCCGAAAAGGCGCCCGGCTTTATTCAGGCGGCGGGGATCCAATCTCCGGGCCTCACCGCCGCGCCGGCGATCGCCGAGCTTGTGGCCGAATTGCTGATGCAGGACGGCCTGGAGCTTGCGGAAAAACCGGATTTTATTCCGACCCGCAAGCCTTCGGTCAAAGTCCGCGACGCCGGATTCGGCGAGTTGGAATCGCTCATCCGGGAGGATCCGGCCTACGGCCGCATCGTTTGCCGCTGCGAAAGCGTGTCGGAGGCGGAGGTAGTCGAGGCGATCCGCAGAGGCCACACCACCCTCGACGGGATCAAGTTCTGCACCCGGGCCGGGATGGGCCGCTGCCAGGGCGGATTCTGCACCTACCGGATCCTTTCGATCATCGCCCGCGAGACCGGCCTGCCGGTCGAAGAGATCACCAAGCGCGGCGGTGACAGCCGGCTGGTGATGGGCCGGATCGGGGAGGACGCCGATGGTTGAGCGGTCCTGCGACGCGGTGGTCATCGGCTGCGGAGCGGCGGGGATGGCGGCGGCGGCCGCGATGCGCGCGGGCGGGCTTGCGGTCGCCGTGGTGGAGCGCGAGGAATTCCTGGGCGGGATCCTGATGCAGTGCATCCACAACGGCTTCGGGATCCACGAATTCGGCGCCGACCTCACCGGCCCCGAGTTCGCCGAACGCCTGCTGGCCGGGGTCCGGCAGGCGGGAATCGACATTTACCCAGACACGACGGTGATGGAGATATCAGGCGAGGAAGGCGCGCATACGGTGACCGCCTGCGGCAAAGCCCACGGCGTCGTCCGGCTGGCGTGCCGCGCGGTGGTGCTGGCGATGGGCTGCCGCGAGCGCAACCGCGGCAACGTCGCCATCGGCGGAAGTCGCCCCGCGGGGGTCTACACCGCCGGACTGGCCCAGCGGCTGATGAACCTCGACGGCTTCCTGCCCGGCCGCCGGGCGGTGGTGATCGGCTCCGGCGACATCGGCCTGATCATGGCCCGCCGCCTGACGCTGGTCGGCGCGAAAGTGCCGGCCGTGGTCGAGATCCTGCCCTATCCCTCGGGACTCGCCCGCAACATCTCGCAGTGCCTGAACGATTTCTCCATTCCGCTGCATCTGGCTCACGTCGTATCGAAGATCACCGGCCGCGAGCGGGTGGACGGGGTCGAGGTGACGCCGCTTGCGGGCGGCGTGCCGGACTACGCCAAAACCTTCCGGCTGGAGTGCGACACCGTCCTGCTCTCCGTCGGCCTGATCCCGGAAAACGAGCTCTCCCGCAAGGCCGGGGTTTCCCTCAGCGATGAAACCGGCGGGCCGCGCGTCGATTCCAGCCTGATGACCGGCGTGCCGGGGATCTTCGCCTGCGGCAACGTGCTGCACGTCCACGACCTGGTGGATTTCGTGGTCGAGGAAGGCCGCCGCTGCGGGCAGGCGGTTTGCCGTTACCTCGCCGGGGAGCGGCCGCCGCAATTCCGCCTGGCGGCGGGAACGGGAGTGCGCTCGGTGACGCCCAATTATTATTCGCCGGGGCGGGAGAACGTGATCTACCTGCGGGCGCTGACGGTGAAGAACGACGCGATCCTCTCCCTGCGGATCGACGGGGCCGAGGTTAAAAGGAAGAGACTCCCCCACGTCCAGCCGTCGGAGATGATCCGCGTTCCGCTGAAGCCCGCGGATTTCCCCGAACCGGATCCCCGGGGAGAAAACGTCCTGGAGGCGGCGATCGAGTAAGAAGACCGAGGCGGTCTTGAAAACCGCCTCGGTCTCTCAGCCAAGCCGCTACCTGCTTCCACGAAGCAGGAGATCGCTTCGTCGGATCGGCGGCGCCGATCCTCCTTGCAATGACATGGTGAAGAAAGGATGCCCGGAAAAAAGGAGTTCGTCTGCATCGCCTGCCCAATCGGCTGCCGGCTAACGGTCGAGATAACTCCCGACGGCAACGTGAAGGTCAGCGGAAACCGTTGCCCGAAGGGCGAAGCCTACGGCCGCGAGGAGGTCCTTTCACCCAAGCGGGTGGTCACGGCCGTCGTGCGGACCGATTCGCCCGCCTTTCCGTGCATCTCCGTGCGCACCGATCAGCCCTTGCCGCGGGAGCTGATCTTTGATCTGATCGCGGACCTCGCCCGGCGGACGGTCCGCCTGCCGGCCGCATGCGGCGACGTGCTGATCGGGAATTACCGCGGCAGCGGGGTGAACGTCGTGCTCACCCGCACTTTGCCGCCCGCCTCTCCCTCCGGCTCCCTTGCCCCTCGCCCGGAGTGACGCCCGGGACGGAAAAGCGGAAAAAAGGGAAGCGGCGCGGCGCTTCGGCGGACGTCGGGTCACCCCATCAAACCCCAATACCAAGTGAAAAAAACAAATACCCACGCGGCCAAAGTTAAGAGGGTGTAGTGAACGCGCACCAATGCGGTCCAATAACCGCACCGCCACACCGGCACAGCCAAGGCCGCCATTCCGAACGCCGGGAGGACGGCCGATCGGGGAAGGGCGAGGATCCACCCATACTCCCGCGGCACGCCGAAACCAAGCATAAGAAATCCGTCGGAAAGGATGCGGCCGACGGCGGCGGCCAAACCCAGCCAGAAGGCCGCCCCCAAAACGGCGACGGCCAGCCCCAGCCCGCGGGCGATCCGGGCCGGCGCCGGCGAAGCGGGGCTCCGGCGGCGGAGCGCACGGATCAGGTTGCCGGGCAGCAGAAGGATCTCGCCGAGGAAAAACAGGAGCATGAAGCCCAGCAAGCCGCGGTGGACCGGGTTGGGTCGTCCGAGCAAATCGGCGTTCAGCCGGTAGAGGGCGGGGGTGAGATGCCAATCCTCGGCGATGATGAAGGGAGCCCGTGCCAGGTCCGCCATACAATCCTCGTCGGGAGGAACGGACGGATCATCCAGAAAATCCAACATCATCCGCTGGGCGCATCCGGAGAGGCTGATGGCATGGGCCTGCCCGGGGAACTCGTAGCGGTAGGCGCGGCCGAGTGATTCTGCGGCCGTCCGACCGAACTCCGGCCGCGTGATGGGATCGAGCTCGCCGGAAAGGATCAGCGTGGGCAGATCGCTCGCCACCGGCCGGTCGGCGTCGTCCGGCGCGCGGCCGATGTTCCAAACCGGGCACACTCCCAGGTCGTAGGCGAAGGGGATGAAGATCGAAATCTGCGGATTGCGCGCGAAACTGTCGGCGACCGCTTCCGGCGGATTGAAGGGCCACTCCTCGTAGCATTCCACCGAATAATATTTGCCCCAATTGATCCCGGTCAGCTGTCCGACGGCGCCGGAGACAATCGGGGCCAGGACGCCCGCGTTCCCCTGCTGAATTTCTTCGATCAGAAGCGGCAATAGGGGGACCGCCGATGTGTCGTACAGGGCGTTGAATACGGTTGCGACCAGGTCGTCGCCGTTGAACAATACGTCGATGGCCCCGGCCCGCAACGGAACCGGATCATCGTTGAGTTCTTCCACCAGCCGGTAGAAATGCTCCTCCAGACAGGGGTAAGCCTCCCGGCATCGCACATCCTGCGCGCAGGCATCGAACAGGCTCCCGAAGACCTCGATCGCTTGCGGCACCAGTTGGGAATACGTGTCGGTTTCCGGCGGATATATCGAATCCAGCACCACGCTGCGGACGTGCGCCGGGTAATCCCGCATGTAGAACATCGCCAAGCGCGTGCCGTAGGATACGCCGTACAGATTCCATTGTTCGTATCCGAGGATCCGGCGCAGATCCTCGAAATCGGCGGCCGCGGCGGCGCTGTGATACTGCGAGAGATCGATCCCGACCTGCGATGTCAGCCTTTCACGGCAAATCCCCGCCGCTTCGGCCACCCGGCGGGTCTCCTCCTCCACCGTGCCGGCCGACGATAAATTCGAAAGGATCGCCCGATCGACCTCCGGGCAATCCAGCGAAGGTTCCGCGCCGTTGTTGCCGCGCTGCTCGAGCAGGATCAGGTCGCGGTTCCGGCGGATCGGCGAGGCGGCGAACAGGCCCGCCAGCGCGAGCACGCTGTTCCCCGGTCCTCCGTCGAAAAACACCACCGGGTCCGGTTCGGGATTCTCGGAATGGCTTTTGAAAATCACGACCGGCAGGCGTACGCCGCGCCCCTCCGGTTCGCTCCGATTCTCCGGCACGGTTAGGAAACCGCATTCGGTCCGGCCGTCGCCGGGCGCGGGAAACAGGCACGCGCCGGGCTCGAAATACGGCTCGGCGGGCGCGGGGATGATGCGTATGGGATGTTCCAAGCGAACGAGGGAAATCAGGCACGCCAGTGCCGTCCACCCGGCGAGGGTCTTCATCATTGATCCCGTAAGGCAAGGATGGAGATCGGATCGGACCACGCGGGTATCGTATCACACGGACGTCTGTGAATAAAGCGCGGGAAAGCCCCCCGGCGGACGGTCCGCCTGCCGGCCGCGCGCGGCGACGTGCTGATCGGAGATTACCGCGGCAGCGGAGTGAACGTCGTGCTCACCCGCATTTTGCCGCCGATCCCGCCTCCGACTCCCTCGTCCTCTTCGGGACCATCCAATAAGTGAAACGGGGAGCTATCCGTATGAAGCCGCGCAAGAAAAAGGCGTCATTCCCGCGTCCGCCATCCGCACCTTCGCTTCGTGAACAAACGACTTCCCCAAGATCATGAAAAGATATTCACTCTCCCGGGCCAGCGCGCCTTGACCGGGTCGGGCTGGGAGCGCGGGACTTGCCTGTCCCGGAAAAAGCTCGGGATGACGATCTTTTTTTCTTTTTTCGCAACTGCTCAGGCTCCCCCTCCTTCGTCCTCCCGTCGCTTTCCCTCGCTGTGCTCGGGACAGGCGCTCCGGGACAGGTTCAGGCACCTTTCCCGGAATTGCGCCGGGACCGGCTTCCCAGCCTTGCATCTGCGTATGAAGTTATGCATTTATTCAAAGCCCTCAAGCTTAAGCGATGGGCTGAGAGAATGAATCCCGGAACGCATGGGGCTGTCTATAAAGTAAATCAATGGTAATTGTGGAAAATTCCCAGCCGGAGATAGTCCGTCATTCCCGCGCCGGCCCTCGGCGCGTTCTTCGCCGGGGGTGGGTTTAGCGGGAAT
>JAFGKK010000041.1 GCA_016928575.1 Anaerolineales bacterium | reverse complement strand
TCCTTTTTCATTTTTTCGCGCCGCGCCTGGATTCTCACGCGAAAGCCGGAATTGGCATTCTAAAAATGGCTTTTTGCAGGGGAGTCATCAATGGTATTTGTGGAAAATTCCCCGCCGGAGAAAGTTCGTCATTTCCGCGCCGGCCCTCGGCGCGTTCTTCGCCGGGGGTGGGTGCAGCGGAAATCCAGGGGTTCAATGACTGGATGCCCTCTACAAACACCCCGCTTCCAGGCGCGGTCGCGGACACCTGCCCCGAGCCTCGCCCGGGATGATGATTCGGAGACAGCATAATGCTGTTTTTAGAAAGCCCCTGCCTGAACCTCGGCGGTTCTTCGATAAGAAGGCAAAGCGCGGGGGTTAGGAAAGCAAAGGCTGGGTAGCCATGTTATTGCTCCGGTTTGGGCGCCTTCCCCAGGAACCAAGCCCGCTCTGTAAACAGCAACACCAGCGGAACGGCGACGATCGCGAAATACGCCCAATCGATCCAGCCCACGTCGTCGGTAAAAGTCAGTGCGGCCAGCAGGAAGAGCGCGGCCACGGCCAGGTAATACCCCAACCGCACGCGCCGGTTCAGCAGGACGACCAGCACGGCCAAGGCGCATGAGCAGGCAAACGCCAGCCCCGCCATGATCCAGAGCGCGGCACCGGAATCCGGCAGGCCGGGAATCAAACCGAGAACCGCGAGCACGGCGAAGGCCAGCCAGATGAGGATGTGCAATCCGAGAAACCCGAGAACCACGGTCACAGCATTCATTCGCTTGATCATTGTCTACGATCTCCCTTTCTTTTTTGGCAACGCGGGCAGTAATGCGTCGTGCGCTGGCCGACGACAATCCTCCGGATCTTCGCCCCGCAGCGGACGCAAGGTTCCCCTTCGCGATCGTACGCGCGGAAATGATTCTGGAATTCCCCGCCGCGGTAAGCCCAATCGATGCTCGCCCCGTCCTGCGCGATCCCCACCCTAAGCGCGGCGCGGATCCCGTTCCGCAGCCGGGCGGCTTCCTCCCGTCTGAGCGTGTTGCTGCGCCGCAGCGGGTGCAAGCGCGCGCGGTGGAGCGATTCGTCGGCGTAGATGTTGCCGATCCCGGCGACGAAGGTCTGGTCCAGCAGCAGCGGCTTGAGCAGGCGTTTCCTCGCGCACAGCATCGCGTGCAACCGGTCCACGGTGAACTCCTTCTCAAGCGGCTCCGGCCCCAGCCCGGCCAGTACCTCCTCCGGCGATTCGATCAGCCAGATCCGCCCGAAGCGCCGCGGATCGTGGAAACGCAAATCCCATCCGTTGTCCAGATGCCAAATGACGTGGTCGTGTTTCCGCACGCCTTCTCCGCGCGGGAACAATTGCAGGTCCCCGCTCATCCGCAGGTGGATCAGCAGGTGATCCTGCGACAGGTGGAACACGAGGAACTTCCCGCGGCGCGACACCCCGCGGAAGGTGCGGCCGGTCATGCATGCGCCCGCCTGCTCCGGGGCGGGGCATGCGATCGGCTTGGGATGGCGGATCTCTACCGAGAGAATTCTTGCACCCGGCAGCGCGGGCTCTCCGCGGCATCCGGTCCGCAGACGCCGTGCGATCGTCTCCACTTCGGGCAGTTCGGGCATCTCTTTCCTCGCCCCCTACCGCCCTCAACCCCGTCCCCTCTCCCAGCATAATCTGGGAGAGGGGTGCAGGGGTGAGGGGGATGGGAGCGAGGCCGAGTATAATTCCTTTCGTGCCGCCGACCACCGACGACCGCAACCTCAGCTACCTGATTATCGGCCACGTCACCCGGGATGTCACTCCCGGGGGCGACCGGATGGGCGGCACGGTTGCTTATTCCGGCCTGACCGCGTCGGCCTACGGCGCCTCCGTCATGCTGGTCACATCCTGTTCCCTTGCCTGCGACCTCTCGCCGCTCGAAGGGATCCTCGTCCACCGGGTGCTTTCCGGGAAGATGACCGCCTTTGAGAACCGCTACCGCGGCGGAACAAGGGAACAATGGATCCGATCCACCGGCGAGCCGCTGGGAGCGGTCCACATCCCCCGAAGCTGGCTCACGCCGGACATCGTCCACGTCGGTCCGGTCGCGGCGGAGGTCAAACCCTCGGTGATGGATCTGTTCCTTAATTCGCTCTGCTGCGTCACCCTGCAGGGCTGGATGCGCGCATGGGATTCTTCCGGGTTGGTCCGCCAAGCCGTCCGCCCGGAGGCCGAGCAAGCCGCACGCGGCGCGCACGTCGCCGTATTCAGCATGGACGATGTCGGCGGCGACGCGGCCCTGGCCGGACGGCTGGCGGCTCTCAGCCCGGTTGCCGCCGTCACCGACGGGGAGCGCGGGTGCCGCGTGCATTTGAAAGGCGAAACCCGCACCATCCCGGCGCCGAAGGTCGAGGTCGTCGATCCGACCGGCGCGGGCGACATCTTTGCGGCGGCCTTTTTCCTCCGCCTCAAGGAAACCGGCGATCCGTGGGAAGCCGGACGCTTGGCGACCCGGCTCGCCTCGCTCTCGGTTGCTCGCGCGGGCTTGGCCGGAATCCCGACCCGGGCGGAAATCCTGGAAGCGAAAGGCGCGGGGAGCGTTTCGTGAGCAGAGTCTACGCATTCGTAAACCAGAAAGGCGGCGTGGGGAAGACCACCACGACGATCAGTCTGGCCCATTGTTTCGCCCGGATGGACCAGCGGGTGCTGATGGTCGACCTGGATCCGCAGGCCAACGCCACCTCCTGCCTGGGCATCGACAAACGCCGCATCCAGCGCGGGACCTACGAGGTGCTGATCGGCGCTTGCCCGCCGGCGGCGGCGATTTTACGCAACGAGCAGCTCGGCTTGAGCCTGATTCCCTCCTCGCAGAACCTGACCGGGGCGGAAGTGGAGCTGATCGGCGAGGAGGGGCGCGAGTTCCGCCTGCGCAACGCGCTGCAGGAGATCCTGCCCGACTACGATTACCTCCTGGTGGATTCCCCGCCCTCACTCGGGATCCTCACCCTCAACGCGCTGGTGGCCGCTGAGGATGGCGCGGTGATCCCGGTGCAATGCGAATACCTCGCCCTCGAAGGCCTCAGCCAGCTCACCCAGACCATCGGCCGCATCCGCGCCTCGTTCCAACCGCGGCTTGAGATCCGCGGCGTGGTGATGACGATGTACGACGGGCGGACGAACCTCGGCAACCAGGTGATCGAGGAAGTGCGCAGCCATTTTCCGGGGAAGGTGTTCGCCAGCGTGATTCCGCGCTCGATCCGCCTGGCGGAAGCGCCCTCGCACGGGATTCCGATATCGGTCTACGCCCCCTCCTCGATCGGCGCACTGGCTTATCAGGAACTGGCGGAGGAGATCCTCAAATCCGACGGGGTGCGAATCCCCGCCCAGGGATGATGGCATGAGCGCGAAAAAGCACGGACTCGGGCGCGGGTTGGACGCCCTCCTTCCTCTCGAAACCGCCTCCGCCGACGCGATGCTGGTGGCGGTGGAGAAGATCCGCCGCAATCCTCGCCAGCCGCGTTCGCTGATCGATTCCGGCGAGCTCGAAGATTTGGCGGCCTCGATCCGCGAGCACGGCGTGATCCAGCCGCTGATCGTCAGCCGCGGGCCCGAGCCGGAGGAATACACGCTGATCGCCGGCGAACGCCGGCTGGAAGCCTCCAAACTCGCCGGATTGGAGCGCGTGCCGGTGCTCGTACGCGACGCCTCCGACCAACAGCGGCTGGAGCTGGCGCTGATCGAGAATCTGCAGCGGGAAGACCTTTCGGCATTGGAGACAGCCCAAGCCTACCTCCACCTGCACGAGGATTTCGGACTCTCCCACGAGGAAGTCGCAAAGCGGGTGGGCAAAAGCCGCGTGGCGGTGACCAACACCCTGCGCCTCCTAAAGCTGCCCGAGCGCGTGCGCCAAGCGCTCTCGGGCGGCCAGATCAGCGAGGGCCACGCGCGGGCCCTGCTCGCCCTGCCCACCGTGCAAGCCCAGCTGGCCGCGGTGGACACGGTCCTCAAGCGCGACCTCAGCGTCCGCCAGACCGAGGAGCTCGCCCGCCGGATGACCGGCAAGCGAACGCCTAAACCCTCCCCGCCGCGCCTGCCGCCGGACCTGCGCGCGCTGGAGAAAAAATTCGAGGAGGCGCTGGGCACGCGGGTGACGATCAAACGCGCAAAGCGCGGCGGCCTGGTGCTGCTCTATTATTATTCCGACGAAGAATTGGACGCGATCGCGGACCAGATCCTCAAAGGGAAATAGCCCCCTCACCTGCCCTCCCCTATTAGGAATAGCACCTAACGGGGGAGGGTATCGCATAAGGCCTCCCCCGTTGGGAAAACCGCCTAACGGGGGAGGGTATCGCACAAGGTCCACCCCCAGTAGAAAAACCACCTAACGGGGGAGGTTGCCACGCAAGGTCCTCCCCCGTTAAGCGCTTTTTGCTTAACGGGGGAGGAAAGAGGAGGGGGAATCATCGTCAAGGGGGATAGCATGATCAAACGACGAAAAAGCCGCCGCGGAACAACACCCCAAACCACTCAATATGCCAAACATCTTCGCCGAACCATGACACCGGCCGAACGTTTGTTATGGTCCCGCCTTCGCCGAAAGGCTCTCGGTTTCCATTTCCGCCGCCAAGCTCCCGTCGGGAAATACATACTCGATTTCTATTGCGTCAATGCCAAGCTGGCCGTCGAAGTTGATGGGGATGTTCATGTGAAAAAATACATTAAGGATACGGAAAGAAGCAATTGGCTGGAAAACAAGAAACATATTGCATTTTCCGGCCTAATCCGGCCGCCCGTTTCGGAGTTATCCGGCCGGTGATTCCGGAGTTATCCGGCCACCCATTCCGGAGTT
>JAFGKK010000040.1 GCA_016928575.1 Anaerolineales bacterium | reverse complement strand
TCCTTTTTCGTTTTTTTGCGCCGCGCCTGGATTCTCACGCGAAAGCCGGTATGGGCATTCTAAAAATGGCTTTTTGCAGGGGAGTCAATAATTAATATCTCAAAATCTGGTATTTTTATATTTACCAATTCTTTTGTTCCCTTATCGACAACGCTCAGATTCCGACTGTCGGGAGACCATGCCGGTCTGGATATGGCTTCACGACCTTCTAGAAGCGAGCATACCACTCCGCTTGGAAAATCCACAACTTCCAAGGAGTATCCTAGTTCCCCTTCCCAATCATGAATGACCGCAAGCATCGTACCGTCAGGGGACCATGCCAGAAAGTAATATCTTCCATGATATTTTCCCCTCTCAGCCGGATAAACGGTTTCAATAGTATTGTCATCCGGATTAACCAAATTGATCCCTTCGGCTACATAAGCGATTTTACCGTTGGGGTTAATCAATGGGATTTTTTCATAATAGTAAGCATCCCTTCGTTTTTCACATATCCTTTCATCTTCTCGAGTAATTAACGGGGTACTTTCTTTTTGTATGGGGGTTGAATTAATTATCAGAGCGCTTGAATTTTCATCTTTGGTTTCGGAACGTAGAGCTGTCTGACCGGACGCCGTTCCTTGTTCTGGTTGGCAGGCAGAAAAGAAGAAAATGGAAAAAAATAAGAAAATAAAAAAATTTCCCCTATTTTCCATACACATACCTTCCCCTTATCATTATTATCAAGACGGGCAGATTATTAATACTATCATAAAAAAAAGGGGGCTAATCAAATATGGTAAATATTTGACAATTATTATCCAATTATTCGCTTTGATCTTGTGAATCTTTTTTCAGATCAATTGCTGATGATATGATCTCTTCTCCACTTGGATCATGCAACGCCCGATGCGGTAAGAAAAAACGAACCCGCCTTCTCAGGCGCCTCTTCCCGCCCTCCTGGTTTACCCGCGAGGGCGGTTTTCTTCCTCACCCTTATCCCCCGTCCCCTTTCCCTTCTCCTGGCATAAGCCAGGAGAGGGGGAAGAGGTGCAGGGGTAAGGGGTGAGGACAGAGAGGGGCCGGGGGTGAGGAAGGTTAGGGAAATCTGCTAGTTTAGCCCCACCCCCCGCCCTTCCGGTCCGTCCGCGAGGGTGGTTTTTCATGCCGGTCGTGTTAGGAAACGTGCACCTCGTGGTCGTATCGAGATTCATCGGGCAAACGAATTGCGGTGGTCTATCCATGGGATCAGGCCCACGCCTCATTTTTAACGATCATCAAAATGCATAGTTTGATTCGTGCGCCGGAGAAGGTAATCCTCTCTCCTCACCAACATCTCCTTCTTATCAGACCTTTCCAGAAGGGATCGTTCCCTTGGTCTAAAATCTCTGTGCTGAAAATCTATTGACAATAAGTACATAGTTTGATAATATCAATTACGGCCTCAAAAATCGCTTTACGGGTTGAAAAAAGGGGGTCCGAAAGGTACAAAGCTCTTGGATGGAGGAATACGCTTCACTAACCGGCATTGCCACGGCGAAAACCGGAGGTTTTCCTCCATGCCCCAAATTTTTTTTACTGGCGAATGTAACGGATCAGTACCTTATTCATTTATGAGGAAGAACACATGATTGGTGAAGGCCGGAGAAGGCGGCGGCAGGGTCATCGGACAAACGGGTTGCGCGAATCCGCACTGCTCCTGCTCCTGCATCGCGGGCCGGCGCACGGTTACACGCTGATGGAACAATTGAAGGAATTCGGGCTGGGGGAGATCGCTCCGAGCGTTGTTTACCGGGTGATGCGCACCATGGAGACTCTCGGATGGGTCGTTTCGACCTGGGATGAGGAACAAACCCAGGGACCGCCGCGCCGCATCTATCGCATCACCGCCCTGGGCGATAAGGTGCTTGCGGCTTGGGTGGGAGAGCTGAACGAGACCAAGGAGATGCTGGATCATTTGGTCGGGGCGTACCATCTTCATATGGAGAAAGGCGAGGGCGAATACCATTAACGCGCCGCCGGGAAGGCCTGCGCATGCTTCACCGGACGGTCGCGAGAACGCATTCGGGGATCCTGCGGAGGAACATGATTACGGAAAAGCAAGTCGTTGACGCCCTGCGGAACGTGGTGCATCCGGAAATCGAGGGGCGGGATTTGATGGGATTGAAGATGATCCGGGACGTGCGCGTCGACGGTAAGAACGTCACGCTTACCCTGGTGCTGCCCTTCCGCGAGGTCCCCATCAAGGACGCCCTGGTGGAAGGCATACGGGATGCGCTCTCCCCGTTGGGCGCGGATTCGGTCGAAGTGAATCTGGCGGAGATGAGCCAGAAGGAGCGAGCCGCTTTCATGACGGAGGCCCAGGGCGGTCCGCAGCCGGCCCAGTCCATGAACAAGGTCGACCGCGTGGTGGCCGTGCTGAGCGGAAAGGGCGGCGTCGGCAAATCGTCGGTGACCGCGTTGCTGGCGGTGACGATGAACCGGCGGGGGAAGCGGGTGGGAATCCTCGATGCCGATATCACCGGCCCCAGCCAGCCCAAGATGTTCGGCCTGCATGAGTCGCCCACGGCGGGATCCGGCGGCATCATTCCGATCACGACGAAAACGGGGATTCAAGTGATGTCCATCAACCTGCTTCTCCCGCAAGAGGATGAGGCCGTGATCTGGCGCGGGCCGCTGATCAGCAGGGCGATCAATCAATTTTGGCAGGATGTGGTCTGGGGCAGATTGGACTACCTTTTTGTGGACCTGCCGCCCGGCACCTCCGACGCATCCTTGACGGTGATGCAATCCATCCCCCTCAACGGGGTGGTACTGGTGACCTCTCCGCAGGACCTGGCCGGAATGGTGGTACGCAAGGCGGCCAAAATGGCCCGGCATATGAAGGTGGCGGCGTTCGGCCTGGTGGAGAATATGAGCTACGCCACCTGCCCCACCTGCGGAACGCGGATCGAGGTCTTTGGCCCCAGCCGGGCGATGGAGACGGCAAACCAACTGGGCGTGCCGCTGTTGGGACGGCTTCCGCTGGATCCGGAATTGGCCCGCCGTTGCGACTCGGGCGAAATTGAGGGTTACGCGGTCGAGCTGTTCGATCCCATCGCCGAAAAGATTGCGGGGCAAGCATCCGCTTTCTCCAGCACGCCGACGGCGAAAACAGAAAGGAGGTGATTTCCATGCCGCGATTGGATGGAACCGGACCGGCCGGGATGGGGCCGATGACCGGGGGAGGTCGGGGAAGGTGCAATCCGAGCGGCGGATACGGGGCAACCCGATCCCCCGATCCGACTCCGGCCCAACCTTTTTTCGACAACCCATCTCCCGCAGGCGGATTCTTCCGCCCGCGCCAGGGGAGGGGCCGAGGTTTTTTCGGGGGGCGGGGACGCAGGGAGAGCCGTCGCCGTGGACGATAAATTCCGCGCCAACGGCGTCCGCCCATTGGAACATTAAAAAGAAGGAGGTGAGGCAAGATGCCAGCAGGAGATCGAACCGGACCCCGGGGAATGGGGCCGATGACGGGACGCGGGGCCGGCTACTGCGCCGGCTATGGAACGCCCGGTTACACAAACCCGATGCCCGGTCGGGGTTACGGCATGGGCTGGGGACGGGGTGGAGGTTGGGGCGGCGGCTGGGGCGCAGGCCGCGGTTTCCGGAACATGTACTACGCCACCGGTTTGCCCGGATGGGCCCGATACGGCGCGCCGGTCTGGGGGGCTTTCCCGGTTTCCGCATACGCACCTTACGGGGTTCCGCCCACGCCGGAGCAGGAGACCGCGTTCCTGAAGTCGCAAGCCGAGATGCTGAAGAAAGAACTGGACGCCATCGGTAAACGCGTCGCGGAAATCGAAAAGAAGGAATAACCGGGATCGCGTAGGGTTCGCCGCAAACGGTCTGCGGCGCGATACGTTTGGACAAGCCGAATCCGCAATCCCGGCCGCCCGGGGATACCGCGGCAAAATCAGGGGAAGAGTGACCCGATACGGCCGTATTTCTAATTCCCCCTTTCCCATTCGGATGCGATGGAGGCAATGTCTTTTTGATCTCGACGAAGATGGTTGTGTGCGGTGTTCGGTCGGCCGGGATTGAAGCCGGTCGAGCGCCCGCCGGGAAGCGGCGGATCGTAGTGTTTCGCATCCCGATTCCGCAGCCCGAGTCGCACGGAGATCCGCTTCGGTATCTTTTACGGCTTTTCCCAAAAAAGGGCATGCATTGGGGAACGCTCTCGGCGCACAGGGAGCTGAATGCGGCGCCGAGGATCTGAGAGGTGGCCAGGATGGTCTATGTCGACAAAGATCGTTGCAAAGGTTGCGGCTTATGCGTACAAGCCTGCCCGACAGGCGCCATTCAGTTGATCGATGGCGTAGCCCGGGTCGAGCAGAGCCTCTGCCGAGAATGCCATGCTTGCCTTTCCGCGTGTCCGATGGGAGCCATGCTCATGGTGCAAGAACCGATTTCGGCGGACGCTCCTGAGCCCGCGGCTATCCCGACTCGCCGTCTGGCGCCCTCGGTCAGCCCGGGTGGCATCCAGACTTGGCTGGGCAATGCGTCAGCCTTCCTGCAGCGGGAGGTGGCGCCCCGCATTGCGGCCTTTTGGGAGAATCGAGACCCTTCCGGGCCGTATCCATACCGTTCCGTCGGATTCTACCGGGACCGGCCTTACGCTGGACGAGGCGGGGGAAGGCGCGCCCGTCGCCGGCGTGGACGTTGGTAGCCGGAGTCCATGCGGGGACATGGCATTTGGCTTTTACCGCCTCCGACAGGCGACGCCGGATAGGCGGGTACCTGAACGTAATCGCTAAACCCCGCTTGCGGGGAAGGCCGAACGGTTTGACGAGCCCGAACGGATCGTACCCGCATGCGGATCATGCTTTCGGGAAGAAGAGGAAGAATGGTGAGAAAAATCAGGGTGGTGCTCGGCTCCAACGACGGAGAAACCATCATTCCCGATCACATGGGAACGGCGAAGGAGTTTTACATTTTCGACGTGTTTATGGACGGCCGTTCGGTTCTCGTGGAGAAGAGAGAAAACACGTCGCCGCAAGAAGACGAGAAGGAAATCCGGCACGGCGACGTCCGGAAGTTGAAATCCGCAATGGAGATCTTCGAGGATTGCGAAGTCGTCCTAAGCAGACGGGGAAGCCCGAATTTCGTGAGAATGCGCGACAACAGCCGGTTTCAGCCGGTGGTGTCACGGGTGGACTCCCTCTCCGACTTGATGCACGGGTTGGCCGAGTCCTTTGAGGAATTATTCGATCTTGTTGCACGGCGGAAAAAAGGCGAAACGCCCCGTGTCATCCCCGTTATCGGATCGCCGTCCGGCCGGTGAGTATGCGCCCGACGGCCGCAGAGCGCCCCAGCATAGCCGGCGCATCGCGGCGCGGGGCGTCGTCTCCTCGGAAGAAGGCTTTCCCGCATTCGGTGACGGACAGGGCGGCGGATGAAGTATTCCGCGTTTGACGATCTGCGACCTATCCGGCGGCTGGTCCGGGTTTTTCAACAGAATGCCTCCGGATCGTGCGTCGGACATGACCCTCTTCCCAAACCCCGCAGCGCATCCGCAGGCGGGCGTCTTTGGGTAACGGTCGGCGGGCGGAACGTTCGTTCCCCTCTCCGGCCGCTCGAAGGAAGCGAGGTGTTGATGTGAATACGACCTACAGCCGTTCGGATTCCAAAGTCGAGGTCAAGGGGCTCGAGGCCCGCTATTACGACGCGCTGATGAACGGGATCACGGGCGGCACCTACCCCATCTTCATCCGGCAGGTCGTGCGGGATATGGGGATCCGGCCGCAGGACGCCATCCTCGACCTGGGATCGGGCAGCGGGCGCAATGCCTGTTTGATGGCCCGTTACCTCTCCGCGCAAGGGCGGATTCTGGGATTGGATATCGAGCCGGAGATGCTGCGGCAGGCGCAACGCCGCTGCCGGAATCTCCCCAACGTCGCGATGGAGAAGCGACGGATCGAGGAAGCCCTGCCCTATCGGAATGAGTTCGACAAGGCGTTTATCTCCTTTGTCCTGCACGGGTTTATCCAGGAGGATCGATTGCGGATCGCGGAGAACGTCCACCGGGCGCTCCGTCCCGGCGGGCAGTTCCTCATCCTGGATTATGACGAGTTCGAGCCCGACCGGTCGTTTTGGCCCGTGCGATTCGCTTTCCGTCGCATCGAATGCCCTTTGGCGACCGACTTTGTGCGGCGGGACTGGAAGGCAATCCTGCGGGAGAATGGTTTTGGCGATTTTCAGGTGCATCGCTACTACTTCGGTTACGTGCGGCTGCTCGCAGCGAAAAAGATGGAGGGAGGGGGCGAGGCACATCCCGCTGCGGCAGGAGGCAAACGGTTATGAACATGGACATCTGGAAGGAACAGATCGAGGCGGAGCGTATGGAGAAGGACGCCTTCTTTGGTCGACACCCGCAATCGCCGATTCCTCCCGCAGAGCGAGCCGGGTTCCGGGGACTGGACTACTACCCGCCCGACCCCGGCATGCGGTTCGAGCTCGAGCTTTCCGAGCATACGGAGAAAAAGGCCGTTCGGATGGCGTATTCCAAGGGCGCAGAACGGGATTACATCCGATGGGGCGAATTCCGCTTCGTCGTCGACGGGAAGGAATGCACCCTGCAAGCGTACAAAAGCAACGCGGACGAGGATCGGTTGTTCGTTCCATTCCGAGACGAAACCTCCGGCAAGGAAACCTACGGCGCCGGGCGGTACCTCGACCTCCACGCCGCGATGGATCGCACCGCCGACGGCAAGTGGGTGTTGGACCTCAACCATGCGTACAACCCCTGGTGTGTTTACAGCGAAGACTTCACCTGCCCGATCGTCCCTCTGGAAAATCGGCTTGCCGTTCCGATACGCGCGGGTGAGAAAAATTATGGGAACAAGTAAAGGGCTGCCGACCCGCGCTCCGGACAGGAGATTTACTTTCTTTTCTCCAGGTTTTTTCCGGATGTAACATACTCTTTCTGCCGCTTGGATCGGGCAACGACCGAGACGGCAGGAAAAAGCGAACCCGCCTTTCCCGGCGCTTCTTCCCGCCCTCTCGGTCTGCCCGCGAGGGCGGTTTCCTCACCCCTATCCCCCATCCCCTTTCCCCTCTCCTGGCATTAGTTAGGAGAGGGGAAAGGGGTGCAGGGGTAAGGAGTGAGGACGGATAGGGGTTGGGGGCCGGCCCTCCGAACGTGTGCAGCCGGTGTTCTTCCGGCGGAACGTTTACGTGAGGAGGGTGAGGACGGTTGCGGTAAAGCCGATTGTTTTGCCCGCCCCGGCTGCGAAGCGCGGATCCGGGTTAACGGCGAGTTGGCGGATCTACATCGCCACCGCTTACTGGGCGAGAAAGTAATCTTTTCCCGGAGGTTCCGGCCTCCTCCGAAACGCCTGGTGAGTTTTTCCCAGGGGGCTTAACCAATATTTGTATCTCTTTTTTAAAACTCTGATTGAAGTATTTTTGTATCTACTCAGCCTGATGCAGGTATTGGAAAAATGGCCAAAAACACAGCCCAATTATTCCCCCCTCATCCCATCCTCCCGTCACTGTCCCGCACGGAGCGCGGGACATGCGTTCCGGGATAACTTCTCCCAACCCATCGCTTAAGCTGGAGGGCTGTGAACAACCGCATATCTTCATCCGCAGACGTTGGGCTGGGAGAAGGTGCCCGGACCCGTCCCGGAGCGGAGCGACGGGAGGGCGGATGAGGGGGAGGCTGAGTAGATACGTATTTTTTTTGGAAATCATGAAAAATCCCCCGGCCTCGCCCGGCGCCTGCCCCCAGAGCGATGAGCACCGGCGTTCTTCCGGTGCGAAGAACTCGCGATGGGGGAAGCCGGGGCGGGGCTGTAAATCCTGTCTATTATTCCACTCCCGTATTAGTGATATAATCGCTTTGCCGCTTGGATCGGGCAACGACCGAGACGGCAGGAAAAAGCTATTGCGCGTGATTGCGCCCTTTCCCGCCCTCCCGGTCAGCCCGCGAGGGCGTTCTATTTTCCTCACCCCGTCGGAAGATCACCGACTCCCCTCTCCTGCCATAAGGCAGGAGAGGGGCTGGGGGTGAGGCGGGAGCAATATGTCTTCCTACACCGCCGAAAACGGCAAGAAAGTCACCGTCCGCTCCTTCCGGCAGAAGAAGGAGAAGGGCGAGCCGATCGCGATGCTCACCGCCTACGACTACCCGGCCGCGCGGGCGCTGGATGCGGCCGGGATCGATGCGATCCTGGTCGGCGATTCGCTCGGGATGGTCGCGCTGGGCTACGAGAACACCCTGCCGGTGACGATGGACGAGATGATCCACCACTGCAAGGCGGTCGCCCGCGGCGCATCCCGCCCGCTGCTCGTCGGCGATATGCCGTTTCTTTCGTATCAGGCGAGCCCGTCCGACGCGGTCCGCAACGCCGGCCGCTTTCTCCAGGAGGGCGGGATGGAGGCGGTCAAGCTCGAAGGCGGGCGCGAGATGCTGTTCGCCATCAAGGCGGTGCTCGACGCCGGCATCCCCGTCCTGGGGCACCTCGGCCTCACACCGCAATCGGTCCACAAGCTCGGCGGGATGCGGCCGCAAGCGCGCTCGGCCGAATGCGCCCGCAAGCTGCTCGAGGATGCCCTGCTCCTTGAGGAAGCCGGCGTCTTCGCCGTTGTGCTGGAATCCATCCCCGCGCGGCTGGCGGAACTGGTTTCGAAGAAACTATCCATGCCGACGATCGGGATCGGCGCCGGAAACGGCTGCGACGGCCAGGTGCTGGTGACGAGCGACCTGCTCGGCCTCTACGACCGCTTCACGCCGCGCTTCGTCAAGCAGTACGCGCGCCTGCTGGAGGAGATGGAGCGCGCCTTCAAGGAATACATCGCCGATGTGCAAGCCCGCGCCTTCCCGGCCTCTGAGCACACGGTCGAGATGAAGGAAGAGGAGTGGACTGACCTAACCTCTCCGCCCCCGCCCCCCTCCTCCCCTTCCCTTAAGGGAAGGGGAGGAGGGGGAATCAAAGGTGGAGGTGGGGGTAGGTGAAACTCACCATCCTCGGGACCGGGGCGGTCGCCTGCCTGCTCGGCGCGCGGCTGGCCGACAGAACCGACCTCACCCTGCTCGGTTCCTGGCCGGCGGGCATCGACGCCATCCGCCGCAACGGCATCCTCTGCGTCACCGCCGGCGGCTCCACGACGGTGCACGTGCGCGCCACCGCCGATCCGGCCGATTGCGTGGATTCCGACCTGCTGATCGCGGTGATGAAATCCTACCAGACCCGCGCGGCGGTCGTGCGCGCCAAAGAAATCCTCAAGCCCGGCGGGCTGGCGCTGACGCTGCAGAACGGGCTGGGCAACGTGGAGATCCTGCGCGAAGCCTTCGGCGCCGAACGCGCCGCGGGCGGGATCGTCGTCCTCGGCGCCACGCTCGAGGCGCCGGGCGTCGTCCGCCAGTGCGGTGGGGAGATCCGCGTCCAGGTGGAGAAACACCCGCGCATCGGTCCGGCGGTCGAATTATTCGCCCAAGCCGGATTGGATGTCCGCATCGTGGAGAACCTCGCTTCTCTGCAATGGGGCAAGCTGGTCATAAATTCGGCGCTCAACCCGCTCGGCGCGCTGATACGGGTGACCAACGAAGTATTTGCCGAGCGCGATGCGGCGCGCGAGGTGTTCTTGGCCGTGATCCGCGAATCGGCGGCCGTGGCGGCCGCCGCCGGCATCCCCCTGCCCTACGCGGATCCGGAGGCGCAGGCGCTCGCCGCCGCCCGCGCCACCGCCGGCAACAGCGTTTCCATGCGCCAGGATCTGGAAAACGGCCGCCCGACGGAGATCGACGCGATCAACGGCGCGGTCGTCCGCGCCGCCCGTGAGGCCGGCATCCCCGCGCCGTGGAACCGGATGCTCGTTCAGTTGATTAAGGCGGCCCTCACCCCCGACCCCTCTCCCAGCTTAAGCTGGGAGAGGGGAGCCTCGAGCGCCGGTCCCGAGCGAAACGAGGGAAAGCGAGAGGCAGGGTGAGGGTCGGGACAGGATTAACAGGATATGGCAGGATTTCAGGATTGTCTTTGAAAAAAAAGAGAAATCCTGTCAATCATGAAAAATAGTGTAAATCCTGTCCTTGAATTTTCCCGACGCAGAGGACCATGAAACTCATCCACACACTAACCGACCTGCGTCAAGCGATCTCCGCCCTGCCCCGGCCGCTCGGGCTGGTGCCGACGATGGGCTGCCTGCACGAGGGCCATTTGACCCTGGTGCGCCGGGCGCGGGTCGAGTGCGCCGCGGTCGGGGTGAGCATCTTCGTCAACCCGGCCCAGTTCGGCCCGCAGGAGGATCTGGCGCGCTACCCGCGCGACCTCGAACGCGACCTGGCGCTGCTCGAACCGGCCGGAGCTGATCTCGTCTGGGCGCCGGAGGCCGGCGAGGTGTATCCGCCCGGGTACCAGACCTACATCACCGTGGAGGAGGTCGCCGTTCCGCTCGAGGGCGCCGTGCGGCCGGGGCATTTCCGCGGCGTGGCGACGGTCGTCGCCAAGCTGTTCAACGCCTTCACCCCCGAGCGCGCCTACTTCGGCCAAAAGGACGCCCAGCAGGCCGCCGTCATCCGCCGCATGGCCCGCGACCTGAACTTCCCGCTCGAGGTCGTCGTCTGCCCCATCATCCGCGAACGCGACGGATTGGCGATGTCCTCGCGCAACACCTACCTTGCGCCGGAGGAGCGCCGCGCGGCGGCCGTGCTCTACGGCGCGCTCTCGGCCGCGCGTGCGGCCTACGATGCGGGGGAGCGCGGCGCCGAGGCGCTGCGGGAAGCGATGCGCAACCACCTCGCCGCCGAGCCGCGCGCCCAAATCGAATACGTCTCCGCCGCCGACCCGGATACTCTGCAGGAGCTCGAACGCGTCGAACGCGACGCGCTGTTCTCGATGGCGGTGCGGATCGGGAAGACGCGGCTGATCGATAACTTCCTGCTGAAGGACGGGATTTGGGAGACGGGCGTCGTTCTTACCAAGGGGAAGGCATGACGATGGACCATGGCCGATTGTTCCCTGCGGGCGGTTTTCGATTTTTCAAAAATTTTTCTTTCAACCAACCCGCATGGCGCGCTATTCCGTCGTCAAGGAATGCGCTCTTCCCATGGTCCGCCGTCCAAGGTCCATGGTCACTATCTTCATCCGATTAAGCACGGCACAAGAAGAAAGGACCTTTACCAAATGATACGCACTTTACTCCGATCGAAAATCCACCGCGCGACGGTCACCGATGCGGAGCCCGACTACGAAGGGAGCATTACCATCGATTCGGACCTGATGCGCGCGGCCGGAATCGCCGAATGCGAGCTGGTCCACGTCGCCGATATCAGCAACGGCGCACGGCTGGAAACGTACGTGATCACGGGGAAAGCCGGTTCGGGCGTGATCTGCATGAACGGCGCCGCCGCCCGGGTGGTCGCTCCCGGCGATAAGGTCATCATCATGGCCTACGCCCAGGTCGCGGAACCGCTTCCGGCGGATTGGAAACCGGAAATCGTCCTGGTCGACGAAACCAACCGCATCCGCGAGGTGAACCATGCTGCTGTGCATTGACATCGGCAACACCAACGTCACGCTCGGCTTGTACGAGGGCGCGGCGCTTGGTCCGCGCTGGCGGCTTTCGTCCGAACTCGAACGCATGCCCGACGAGTTCGGCCTGCAGGTGACCGGCCTGCTCGCCCTGGCCGGCAAATCCCCGGCCGACATCCGCGGCGTGTGCATGGCCTCGGTCGTCCCGCCGCTCACCGGGCGCTGGATCGAAACCTGCCGCACCTACCTCAAGCAGGATCCGCTGGTGGTCGACGCCGGCGTGCGGACAGGCGTGAAGATCCGTTATGAGGATCCCCGCGCGGTCGGCGCCGACCGGATCGTCGACGCCGCCGCGGCCTACCGCCTCTACGGCGGGCCGGCCTGCATCGTGGATTTCGGGACCGCCACCACCTTCGACGCCATCTCCGCCGAGGGCGAATACCTCGGCGGAGCGATCGCCCCCGGGATCGGCATCGCCGCCCAGGCCCTGTTCCAGCGCACCGCCAAACTGCCGCGCGTGGATCTCACCCGCCCGCCGGCCGCGATCGGCCGCAACACCGTCCACGCCATCCAATCCGGCCTGCTGTTCGGATACGTCGCTCTGGTGGAGGGCATGGTCGCGCGCTTCCGCGCCGAGCTGGGCGACGATCTGAAGGTGATCGGCACCGGCGGCGAGGTGGACCTGATCGCCCGCGAGACAAAGGCGATCGAGATCCTCGCCCCGTGGCTCACCCTCGACGGCCTGCGCATGATCTACGAGATGAACCGATGAACCTCCTCCACGGCAAACGCATCCTGCTCGGCGTGACCGGTTCGGTCGCGGCCTACAAGGCGGTCGAATTGGCCAGCAAGCTCACCCAAGCCGGCGCCGAGGTCGACGTCCTCCTGACCGACGCCGCGACCCGCTTCGTCTCCCCGCTCAGTTTCCAATCCGTCACCGGCCGGGCGGCGCACACCGATGCCGAACTGTGGGGAGCCGAGGCGCACGTCCTGCACGTGAACCTCGGCCGGCCGGCGGATCTGCTCCTGGTCGCCCCGGTCACCGCCAACACCATGGCCAAATTCGCGCTCGGCTTGGCGGACAACCTGCTTTCGCTCACCGCGCTCTCCGCGCACTGCCCGCTGATGCTCGCCCCGGCGATGGACGGCGGAATGTTCGTTGCGGCCGCCACGCAGCAAAACCTGCAAACCCTCGCCGCCCGCGGCGCGGTCGTCGTCGGTCCGGATGAGGGCCACCTGGCCTCGGGCCTTTCGGCCAGGGGGCGAATGACCGATCCGGCCGAGATCCTCGAGCGCGTTTGCCACCTGCTTTCGCGCGGCGGCCCGCTGGGCGGGCGCAAGGTGGTGGTCACCGCCGGCGGCACCCGCGAGCCGATCGATCCGGTGCGCGTGATCGCCAACCGCTCCTCGGGCAAACAGGGTTTCGCGCTCGCCCGCGCCGCGCGCGACGCGGGGGCCGACGTGGTCCTGATCGCCGCGCCGTCCGCGTTGTGCGAGCCGTTCGGCGTGCGGCGGATCGACGTTCAGACCGCCGAGGCGATGCGGTTAATGGTATTAAAGGAATCGGCGGACGCCGACGCGCTGATCATGGCCGCCGCGGTCGCGGATTTCCGCCCGTCCCAAACCTCGTCCCGGAAGATTAAAAAGGACGCGCCCCTCGACTCGATCCCCCTGGAGCCGACCCAGGACATCCTCCTGGATGTCGCCCAAGCCAAAGCCAAAAGCGGCTTCCCGCGCGCGACGGTCGGCTTTGCCGCCGAGACAGAGGGCTTGGAAAAAAACGCCCGGAAAAAATTGGAGGCCAAGCGCCTCGACCTGATCGTCGCCAACGAGGTCGGCCGTCCCGGCTCGGGGTTCGAATCCGACTCCAACCGTGTTACGATCCTTTCCGCCGGCGGTCCGGCCGAAGCCCTGCCGGAGATGGATAAAACCCGGGTGGCCGAGGAGATCCTCGACCGGGTGATAAATATGGTGGCGGGCGGATAATCGCCATCCCATCCTTCCCCTCCGCCGCCTCCCCTCCCTTCCCGTGATACGGGAAGGGAGGGGAGGGAGAGCGGGCATCCGATCCGAAAGGATGCAAAGGGAAGAGGGGCAGGATGAGATGGATGCGTTGGAGGATTATGGGCAGGCTGAACGATTCCATCACCGACGTCCCGGGAATCCTCGTCGGGCAGGCGCAGGACGAATCCGCCCTCACCGGCTGCACCGTGGTGCTCTGCCGCAAAGGCGCTGTCGCCGGCGTGGACCAGCGCGGCGGGGCGCCCGGGACGCGCGAAACCGACCTTCTCCGCCCGATGCACCTGGTGCGCAAGATCCACGCCGTGATGCTCGCCGGCGGATCGGCCTTCGGGCTCGACGCCGCCTCGGGCGCAATGCGCTGGCTCGAGGAAAGGAAGATCGGCTTCGCCACCGTGACGGCAAAGGTGCCGATCGTCGCCGCGGCGATCCTCTATGATTTGGCGATCGGGGATGTGAAAATCCGTCCGGATGCGGAAATGGGCTACCGCGCCTGCCAGGCCGCCTCCGCGGAACCGCCCGCCGAGGGCAACGCCGGGGCGGGAACGGGGTGCACGGTCGGAAAAATATTCGGGATGGCGGGGGCGGTGAAGAGCGGGATCGGCAGCGCCAGCATGGAATGCGGAGGCGGCGTGGTGACGGCCGCGCTCGTCGCGGTGAATGCCTTCGGCGACGTGATCGATCCCGCGGGCGGAGGGATCCTCGCCGGCGTGCGGCCGGTGGGCGTGGGGCTGCTGCGGATCGGCGGATCGTCGCGCTTCGCCGACACCCTCTCCGTGATGCGCAGCCGCGCCGGAAGCCTGATCCTCGGACTGGCCGAGGGCGGCAACACGGTGATCGGCGTGGTGGCGACCAACGCCCTGCTGTCCAAGGAAGAAGCCAACAAGGTGGCGCAAATGGCGCAGGACGGCTTGGCCCGCTCCGTCCGCCCGGCGCATACGATGCTCGACGGGGATACGATCTTCGCCCTCTCAACCGGCGGGCGGAAAGCCCCGGTCAGCCTGGTCGGCGCCTGCGCGGCGGAAGTCTTCGCCCGTGCGGTGGTGAAGGCCGTGCAAACCGCCCGCTCGGCCGGCGGCATCCCCGCGGCGGCGGACGTTCGGTGACATTCCGAGTCGCATGATCTACATCCACGGAGAACAGAGAGGATCACGGAGAAAAACATTTTTAGGCTTTTCCGTGTTCCTCCGTGACCTCCGTAGAAAAAAAACCTGGTACTATTCCGGTGCCTTTGGTTCCAATCCACGGAGAACACGGAGGATCACGGAGAAAAACATTTTTAGGTTTT
>JAFGKK010000039.1 GCA_016928575.1 Anaerolineales bacterium | reverse complement strand
GGTGACGGCGTTCACAAAGCACGTCATGCCGGCGCCCGCCCTCGGCGTGTTCTTTGCCGGGGGTGCACTTAGCCGGCATCCAGGAACCGATGGAGCATTTTCCGCAGCGCATGCCCTGGCCCCCGATAAAAACACTCGGGGGTGACGGGAAATACAAACTCGGGGGTGACGGGGAAGACCAATCCGGGGATGACAAACGCGACTCTCTACTTTGTGTATTTCTCCAACATCTCCCGCGCCGGCAAACAAACCCACCCGTCCGCATCGTCCCCGACCCAGGCAACGGCATCCGGCGCGGAATGAGCGCGCCAGGCGGTGAACGCGGCGAGCAGCGCGTCTAATTCGCCCGCGCGCCGGACCGCCCCCAGCGCGAGGCGGCCGGACAGGATGTGGTGCGCGGTCAACTCCTCCAGCGCGTCCATCGGGTCGGAAAGCGCGACCCTTTCGCGGATCAGCGCCAGCTGGCGCTGGATCCGCCCTTCGAGGGTCTCCCGTCCGAAGGGCAACCGCCCCAGCAGCGCCGCGGCGCAAGCCGCCGGGCAGGTTTCGATCACGGCCCGCGGCGCCTCGCGCGATTCCCGGCCGTCGATATACCCGAGCGCCGCCAGGTCCCGCCCCAAACGCAGGGAGGATCGCATCCACGCCGGCGCGGCGCTCTCCAGCGCCGGCGTGCGGCGCATGGGAATCCCCCGCCGGATCAGGTCCGCATCCGCCGCGCGGATCCGCGTCCGTTTTCCGGCGCGCAGGGTTTCGCCGATGGGCGCCTCTTCCGTAATCCCGTCTTGCGGCAGTTGCAGCGGGCCGCCGACGGCGGCGGTGATTCGCTCACAAGAGGCCAGCTCCTGACACGCATCCTCCGGCGCAGCCTCCTTCAGAATGCGGACCTCCAAGCGCGGCGAAAGCACGGCCAGGGTCAGCCTGCGCTTCCCCGCAGATAAATCCACCCCCGCAAACACCCGGTGGCATTCCATCGATGTGCTTTCCATGCGAATCGAGTATACATCAGGCTCGTTTCTGCCTGCCTTTCCCCAACAGGGGATTATAAAAGTCGGCCGAGTCCGGCCTCGCTTCGCGGAGCGTGGCCGGGGCAGCCCGCGCGTCATGCGGACGTATCAAGGACCCAGTCGTTTTCCGATTGTTTTGTCCGCCCGGCGGACTCTCCGGGGCGGGCTCAACCACCATTCATGCCTTCTGGGCGCCCCGTAATATCTTCGGAGGCTTCGCGAATAAAAAAGGTTTGACATGGGACCGGGGAGGGGTGATACAATCCGTCGGAATTTATCAATCGTTTCGGCGGGCTTCGATGAGTTTTAAAGAACGCTTCGGGTGCTTTTTCCTCGCCGTCGGTTCGGTGGCTTTCCTGCTGTTCGCCGTTCCGATCATCCAGGCCTTCCGGATGGATCCGGCGGGGGTTCCGCTGGAATGGATCGGCGTCGCCCTGGCCGCGCTGCTCGTCTTATGGACGGGCTTCAGGCTGTTCAGCTCCGCCCGCAAGGCGGCGGAATCCCAAAGGCCCCCCAGCCTGGGAGCGCGCATCGCCGGGAGGGTAAGATCCCACGGCCGGGACGGGGGGAAGGATCCGCCGCTGGGCAGCCGGTGACGTCATGAATAGGCGACCGCCAGCGCGCCAGCGTTCGGCGGGCGGGGAATCGACGCCTATCCGGTTCGAAGACGACGGGGCGGAATTCTGTTCTTACGGTGCGATGGCCGTGATGACAAACCCGACAACCATGACCAGGCCGAAAATAACGAACAGCATGTACACCCAATTTTTCGGACGCCGTTTCGGGGGTTGCGGTTTCGCGGTCTTCGAGTACATCTCTTCTCCGATAGCCTAGGGTTACGCCAGCTCCTCCGGGTTCTGTTCGGCGAATCCCGGAAGCACCTGCACCAGCACTTTTCGCAAATCCTCCACGTCCAACGGTTTTACCAGGAAGCTGTTGGCCCCGGCCGAAAGCAAAGTATACACCGCTGTCTCCGCGCTTTCCACCGAGAGCATCACCACTGGAAGCTTCTCTTTCGGGTAACGGGAACGGACGAAGCGCAGAAATTCCGCCCCGTCGACCTTGGGCATGTTCAGGTCGAGGAAGATGATGTCGGGCGGCGGCATTGACAGCAGCGCCTTGCCCGCCTCGACCGGGCTGGAAAACGAACGGGCCTGGACTCCGACCACCACCAGCATCAGGCCCACCGCCTTGCACATGTCCACGTCGTCGTCGATGATCCAGGCTTTATGCATCCGCCGTCCTCACAGCTCTCCCCGCAGGCGATCCGCCGTCCGGCGGGTGATTCCCCTCACCTTCATCAGCTCGTCCACCGGCGCGGTCCGGATGGCCTCCAGCGACCCGAAGGTCTTGAGCAGCAATTTGCGCCGGGCCGGCCCGATCCCGGGTATGGAATCCAGCTTGGACGCCAAGCCCTTCTTCGCGCGCACGCTGCGGTGGTACGTGATCGCGAAGCGGTGGGCTTCATCGCGGATCCGCTGAAGCAGGAACATCCCTTTCGAATCCCGCGGCAACCGGATGGCGGCTTTGCAGCCCGGCCGGAAAACCTCCTCCTCCTGTTTGGCGAGTGAGGCGGCCGGCACCCGTTCGGTCAGCCCGAATTCAGCCAGCACCTTTTCCGCCTCCGCGAGCTGGCCCTTTCCGCCGTCTACCAGTAAAAGGTCCGGCAGGGCGGAAAAAGACGGATCCTTCTTGCGTCCGACCGGCTCTTCCTCCGGCCCTTTCCAGCGGGCGAACCGCCGGCGGAGCACTTCGCGCATCGAGGCGAAATCGTCCGGCTCGCCTTCGACGCACCGCACCTGAAACCGGCGGTAATGCGCCTTGTTGGGAACCCCCTGCTCGAACACGACCATGCTGGCAACGACCGCGGTTCCCTGAATGTTGGAGATATCATAACACTCCACGCGCCCGGGCGCCCGGGGCAAACCGAGCCCCTTCTGCACCTCGGCGAGCGCCTCCACCTGGCGCGAACGGTCGGCGTCCCATTGGGCCCGCAGGGATTTCAGCGTTTCGGCGGCGTTTTCGGCCGCCATCCCAACCAACTCGCGGTCCACCCCGGACCGCGGAACGGAGATCCGTACCGCCTGCCCGCCGCGCCGCGAGCGCAGCCACTCCTCGACGATCTTGGTTTCCTCCACTTCGACGGGCAGCAGCACCTCGGCCGGGATCCCCGCCGCCTCCTCATAGAACTGGACGAGGAACTGGCGCAGCACCTCGGATTCCTCCGCCCCGCGCGTGCCCTCGAGGATGAAATGCTCGCGTCCGATCAACCGCCCGCCGCGGATGATGAACACCTGGACGCAGGCGTCCGCCTCCTGGCGCGCCAGGGCCACTACGTCGGAATCCGTCTTGGTGGCGGAGACGATCTTCTGCCGCTCAACGACGGCGTGGATCGCCTGCAGACGATCGCGCAGGCGGGCGGCCTGCTCGTAGCGTAGACTCTCCGAGGCTTCCCGCATTTTCCGCTCCACCTCCGCGGCGATCGCCTCCACTTCGCCGTGCAGAAACCGGCACAGGTCGTCGATCATCCGCCGGTACTCCTCCTGGCCGATCTTCCCGGTGCACGGCGCGGAACAGAGTTTTAGGTCATACCACAGGCAGGCGCGTTCGTCGGCGCCGGTGATTTCGCGGTTGCAGGTGAGGTAGGGAAAAATCCGGCGCAGCAGATCGAGGGTTTGGTGCACAGCCCAGACCGCGGTGTAGGGGCCGAAGTAGCGGTTGCCGTCCCGCTCCATCGTCCGGGTGACCGTCACCTTCGGGAACCGATCGGTCCAGTGGACCAGGATGTAGGGGTAGCGTTTGTCGTCCTTGAGGCGGATGTTGTAATGCGGCCGATAGCGCTTGATCAGGTTCATTTCGAGGATCAACGCTTCCAGCTCCGATCCAACCAGGATCCATTCGATGTCGGCGATGTTGCGGACGAGTTTTTCGGTTTTGAGGTCGTGGCCGGCCCCGGCCTGGAAGTAAGACCGCACCCGCGAGCGCAGATTGACCGCCTTGCCGACGTAGATCACCTTCCCGGCTTCGTCCTTCATCAGGTAGCAGCCGGGTTTTTGGGGGAGCGTATCGAGGATTCCGGTCAGGTGTTCCGAGGCGGTCATCGCGTCCGATCCGCGGGTATTATATTCCCCCCAGCCCCGATTCCGCAGGTGTACAATGGACTCCGCCGCGCGCAGGAAACCGGCGCTTGCTCGAGGCGCACTCCTCCGCCGCGGGAAAACCGCCATACGGGAGAGGACCCATGTCCGGTCGATCGCAGCACATCCGGAAAATCGGCTATGCTGTCGGTTATTGGACGGCCCTGCTGCTTCTCAGCGCCAACGTGTTCATCACCTTTCTCAAAGATCCGGGGATGAACGGCTACCCGGGGGCGCAGTTCGACGAGATGATCAACGGGACCGCCTCCAAACCCTACGTAACCCGCGCGCTCGTCCCGAGCCTGGTCCGTCTGGCGGTCGGCGCGCTTCCGGAAAAAACGCGCCGAACCTTCAACGAAAACGTCGTCAAATTCGTCAATAAGATTCCTCCGGACGTGCGCGAAGCCGTCGACCGGACGAAAAACCCTGGCACCGGCGGGCAATCGAATTTCCGGACTCTGTGGTGGGACATCCTCGCCATGTACGTCATCGCCTGCGTCCTGCTGTACGCCTTTCTGCTCGCCTTTCACTTCGCCTTGCGCAGCCTGTTCGGCGCCTTTTTCCGCGGGCCGGGTTGGTTCGCCGACGCGGTCGGGCTGGCCGCGCTCGCCGCCCTGCCGCCATTTTTCGTGTACTACAATTTCCTCTACGATTTGCCGACCCTGTTTTTCATCACCCTGCTCCTGGCGCTCGCCGCGCGCCGCAAGTGGATCCCCTTCCTGGCGGTGTTCGCCTTCGCCTGTTGGAACAAGGAAACGACGATTCTCGTGACGATGGTCTTTGCGCTTGCCTATTGGAGGCGCCCGGAAACGGTCGACCGGAAAAAGTATTGGTCGCTGCTGCTGGCGCAGCTGGCCGTCTTCGCCGTCGTGCGGATCCCCATCACCCTGGCGTATTGGAACAATCCCGGGGGAGCGGTCGAATACCATTTCGTCGACCACCAACTCTCGCGGATCTTCCTGCAGCTGTATTCTTTCGCCGATCTGTTCATCGCGCTGGGGGCGCTGCTCTTGTTGGGATACGCCTGGAAGGAGAAGCCGCGGTTCTTGAAAATCGCGCTCACGATGGCCGTTCCGCTGCTGATCCTGGCGACGTTCTTCGGCTTCCTGGACGAGTACCGGGCCTTCTATGAACTCTTCCCGGTCGTCTTCTGCCTGGCGGCCCATACCATCGGCAAATTGCTGGACGTTCCGCTTTCGCCCGTGGAAAGCGAGCCCGTCGCGCCGCCGGCTTGAGAAAACGAAACCTTCCGTCGCGCCTGCCTGTTCCTGGCAGGTACCGCGCCGGCTTTCCCATGGAGAACGCAGACCGCCTCGGGCTTTGAGCCCGAGGCGGTCTGGCTTACACCTGCGTCAGCGCCTGATCCAAATCCCAGAGGATGTCGTCGATATCCTCGATCCCGATCGAGAGGCGGATGAAATCCGGCGTTACGCCCGCCGCGGCCTGCTCCGCAGGCGACAGCTGGGCATGGGTGGTGCTGGCGGGATGGATCGCCAGGCTCTTCGCGTCGCCGACGTTGGCCAGATGGCTGAACAGCCTCAGGTTCTCGATGAACTTCCTGCCCGCCTCCAGCCCGCCCTTCACCCCGAATCCCATGATGGCTCCCGGCCCTTTGGGGACGTACTGCTTCGCCCGGCGATGGTCCGGATGGCTTGCCAACCCGGGATAAGAAACCCAGGCGGTTTTCGGATGCGCATCGAGGAACTCGGCGGCCTTCTGCGCGTTGGCCACGTGGCGGTCCATCCGCAGGCTGAGCGTTTCCAACCCTTGCAGCAGCAGAAACGTGTTGAACGGCGCCTGGCATGCGCCGATATCCCGCAGGATCTGAGCCCGCGCCTTGGTGATGAACGCCGCCGCCCCAAGCGACGCAAACACCAGCCCATGGTGGGCGGGGTCCGGCTGGGTGAAACTCGGGAAGCGGCCCGAGGCGGCCCAGTCGAAATTGCCGCCGTCGACGATCGCGCCGCCGATCGTGGTCCCATGGCCGCCGATGAACTTGGTCGTCGAATGCACCACGACGTTCGCGCCCCATTCGAGCGGGCGGCACAGGTAGGGTGTGGCGAAGGTGTTGTCGATCATCAGCGGGATCCGGAATTCGCGCGCAATCTTGGCGACTTCCTCGAACGGGAAGACGTTGATCCGCGGATTGCCGAGCGTCTCGCCGTAGAGGAGCTTGGTGTTGGGACGGACGGCGCGGCGGAAATTCTCGGGGTCCGACGGATCCACGAAGGTCACTTCGATCCCCAACCGCGGAAACGTGTGGTTGAATTGGGTAAAGGTTCCGCCGTACAGCGTGGAGGCGGAGACGATGTGGTCGCCCTCCTCGCACAGCGTGAAGACCGCCATGCTCTGGGCGGCGTGGCCCGAGGCGGCCGCGAGCGCCCCCACGCCGCCCTCCAAATCCGCCAACCGCGCCTCAAACACGTCGTTGGTCGGATTCATGATCCGCGAGTAGATGTTCCCCGGCTCCTCGTGGGCGAAGAGCCGGGCGGCATGCGCCGTGTCGCGGAACACAAACGAAGTGGTCTGGTAGATGGGAACCGCGCGCGATCCGGTCGAGGGATCCGCGCTTTGCCCGGCATGCAGCTGCCGGGTGGAGAAACCGAATTTTCTGGATTCTTCCTTTGCCATGCTGCCTCCTTAAGTGTGACCGTTACGCTCCGCTCTCCCGTCCGAAAAACGCACCGCCTCTTCCGAAAGAAGAGGCGGTGAACATTCCGTGTCACTGCCCTCTCATCTTTCAGAGTGTGGACGACGCAATCCGCCGTCCCTGCTGCCGGATTTGGCACCTGCGTCTCCGCTGGTTGCCGAGGCTTCATCGGGCCGGTCCCTCCGCCTCTCTGGATAAGAGTGCTTTGCGTATGTAGTTGTTGGGCGCGCTTATAACATACCGCCGAATGAAGTGTCAAGTTGAAAGATCGGGGCGGTCTGGGAGTCCGCCCGGGCTTTCAGCCTGGGGAGCATGCCTCGGTTTTTCCAACTCGCGCGGTCCGCCATCCCCGGACCTGCCCTTGCGGATCGATGCGCTTCGGACAACGAAGCCCTTCGAACACGAAGCCGGGGCGATTGGCCGCCGGTGGCCGCATCAGCCTGCAATCCGTGAACACCAAACGGTTTCGACGCTTCAGCGGATCCTCGCGCCGGCGCGAGGATCCGGTACGGACCGCGCAAGCACCGGACGCGCTTCTGGTGCGAGAGGCCGGATTAGATCTCGAAATCCTCTCCGGTCCATACGCCGTGATCCACCGTCCGGACGTGGGTGGGATGCGCGTGCCCGTTCAACCGCCCCTCCAGCGCATCCACCCGCTTCATCAGCTCCTGCAGCGATTCGCCGATCACGTCCGGCATCTGCGAGTGCTCGAGATCGGGAATGTGCCCGGCAGGATGCGGCCGCGAGCGGACGACGATCTCGCCCGGCACGCCGACCACGACCGAATCCGGCGGAACCGAACGCACCACCACGGCATTGGCCCCCACCCGGCTGGATTCGCCGACGGTGATCGCGCCGAGGATTTTCGCCCCGGCCCCGACCACCACGCAATCCTCGAGCGTCGGATGGCGCTTCCCCTTTTGAAGGCTGGTGCCTCCGAGGGTGACGCCGTGATAGAGCGTGACGTCCTCGCCGATCTCGGAGGTCTCGCCGATCACCACCTCCATCCCGTGGTCGATAAAGAGGCCCGGCCCGATCGTCGCGCCGGGATGGATCTCGATTCCGGTGAAGGCGCGGACGATCTGCGAAAGAATCCTTCCGACCAGTTTGAAGCCCCGGATCCAGAACCAATGCGCCGCGCGGTAGCCCCAAACCGCGTGCAAGCCGGGGTAGCAGGTCAGCACTTCCGGCAGGCTGCGCGCCGCCGGATCGCGGGCGAAGACGGACCGGATATCGCGTTGAATCGTGGTTATCATGCTTGCTCCATCCTGTTGGTATCAGGCATTGGGTTTGAGACGATGGACCATCGACCCCAAGCTCTCGGCCATAGGCCATGGACCCTCGGCGAGTATTCGTTTTGGATTGAATATCCTCGACTCAAACGGCGCAGAGAAAAACCGCTTGCCTACGACCATGGTCCATCGTCCCTGGTCTATGGTCAGTGCTTCGCGATGGTCGATGGTCGACAGTCGACAGTCTCTGTTTACCCGGCCATGGTCCATCGTCTACCGTCTCTGATCGGTCCTTCACTCCTTCAAATTCGCGAAAAGCGGCGTGCTCAGGTAGCGCTCGCCGAACGACGGGATGATCACCACGATCAGCCGGCCGGCGCTTTCGGCGCGGCGCGCCAGGAGCAGCGCGGCCCACAGCGCGGCGCCGGACGAGATTCCCACCAGCAAACCCTCCTCGCGCGCGGCGCGGCGCGCGGTGGCGAAGGCGTCGTCGCCCGCCACCCGGATGACCTCGTCGTAGATGTTCGTGTTGAGCACCTTGGGGACGAAACCGGCGCCGATGCCCTGCAGCGGATGCGGCCCCTTCGCGCCGCCGGAGAGCACCGGCGAGGCGTCGGGCTCGACCGCCACGACCCGCAGGGACGGCTTGCGCGCCTTGAGCGCCTCGCCCGTTCCGGTGATCGTCCCACCGGTTCCCACGCCCGCGACGAGCACGTCCACCTTGCCGTCGGTGTCGCGCCAGATCTCCTCCGCCGTCGTGCGCCGGTGAATCTCGGGATTGGCGGGATTCTCGAACTGCTGCGGGATGAGGTAGCACGGATCGTCGCGCGCCAGCTCCTCGGCTTTGCGGATCGCGCCGGCCATCCCCTCCGCCCCGGGAGTGAGGATCAGCTCCGCGCCGTAGGCTTTTAACAACATCCGCCGCTCGCGGCTCATCGTATCCGGCATCGTCAGCGCGCACCGGTAGCCGCGCGCCGCGCACACCATCGCCAGCGCGATCCCGGTGTTGCCGCTGGTCGGCTCGAGGATGACCGTTTCGGGCGTGATCCTTCCGGCCTTTTCGGCGGCGTCGATCATCGCCGCGCCGATCCGGTCCTTCACCGAATGCGCCGGATTGAAAAATTCCAGCTTGGCGGCGATTTCCGCCTTCGCGCCCGCCGCCAGGCGGTTGATGCGCACCAAGGGCGTGTTGCCGATCAGATCCGTTACGGAATTCGCGATTTTCATGTTGTTCCTCTCTGTTGGAGCCCCCTCCCTTCCCTCCCCCATTTGCGTAAAGATGTCCGTACATGGCAGCGGGATCAAGCGACGCAAATGGGGGAGGCAGGAGGGGGTTTAAAACAAAACAACCGCCTCGGATGCTCCAGGAGACGGCTGCCTTCGCCTAGCAAATCGTGTCCGGTTCTGCGCGCGGTAACGCTTAAGCGAGAGACCTCCGTCCCTGGCCAAGACAGATACACATGCAAGCGACCGAACCGGAAAAGCGTTTCATCGTTTTTTCATTGTAAAGGAAGCACCGCCCTTGTCAAGGGCGATTGCTCGGATTAATCGGACAATAAAGATTTCCGCAGGCCCGGCAAACGGCGCCGCGGATTTGCACCGCAGCCACTCCCATTAAAACCCAAAAGACGGCCAGCCAGGCGGGATGCCGCCAAAGGAACGGCTGCGGGATTGCGGTCAACAGCAGTAAGGAAGCGCAAAGCGCGGCGATCTCCGCGGCGGAATACGGCCCCGGCCGCCGGCGGAACAGTGCGGCCGCCTTGCCCGGCAGCACATGCGCGCAGCCTCCCTTGCACGGGCATTTGGCGCAGTAGGCAAACAGAACCACGGACATGGCGGCCGGGCAAAGCAGCAAATAGCATACGCCGAACCAAATCGACGCCCGGAACACCGCCGCGGCCCCCAGGCCGACGGCCGTGCCGGCAAAGGCCAAACTTAAAATTCCATGGACCCGCACCGCCTTGCCATTCGAGGATCTTTGCCCCATCTGCCATCACCTTTCCGAAACCGTTGGGCGCGCCGGCCTACATTTCGCTCCGGCCCTCGAGCGCCTTGGAAAGCGTGGTCTCGTCGGCGTATTCCAGATCGCCCCCGACCGGAAGCCCGCGCGCCAGGCGGGTGACCTTCACCGGAAGCCCCTGCAGCTGGCGATGGATGTACATCGCCGTCGCCTCGCCCTCCATCGACGGGTTGGTGGCCAGGATCACCTCCCGCACCCCGCCGGCGCGCACGCGCGCCGCAAGCTCGGCGATCTTGAGGTTCTCCGGACCAATCCCCTCCACCGGCGAGATCGCACCGTGCAGAACGTGGTAGCGTCCTGCAAATCCCTGGGCGCGCTCGAGCGCCAGCACGTCCAAGGGCGCCTCGACCACGCACAAAAGCGATCCGTCGCGCCGCTCGTCGCGGCAGACCGCGCACGGGTCGAGAGCGGCGTCGGTGATGTTGAAGCAGACCGAACAAAAGCGGGTCTGCGCGCGCAGCTCGAGCAGCGCCTCGCCCAGGGTCCGGGCTTGCTCCTCCGGCACGCGCAACAGGTGATAGGCGAGGCGCGATGCCGTCTTGGGGCCGACGCCGGGCAGGCGCTGGAACTGCTCTATCAATCGGAAAACGGATTTCGGAAGCGTCATAATGTGGGCGGCCCGAGCAACATTCGGGCCGGTTTCCTCTGGACCTGCTTAGCCCGGCGGCAGGGAGCCGTCGGCAAACCGGCCAGCGGCACGGCATCGGTTTTTCGCATAACTTCCAGATCGATCTTCACCGCACGGATCCGCCGGCCGCCGGGAATGTCCCCTCGAAACGCTACGGCAGGTCGATCACCTGCGCGCCGAATTCGCGCGAGGCGGTGTCCACCATCCCGCCTTCGGGATATTGCGCCGGTTGCTCGGCGATGGATTGCGGCTTTCCGATAAGGAAGCGGATCCGCATCGGCGAGCCGAGCACTTCCGCCAGCACCCCCTGCAACACCAACAGCGTTTCGGGACGGGCGCATTTCTGCCTGACAAGGTCCGAATCCACGGCGATCGACAGCAGGTCCCCGTCCAGCGCATCCGGCCGGGCGCGCGCGAACAGGGTGTAGCTGCGGGAATCCCGCTCCCGCACCCCGCCCAGTACGCGCGGCCAGGTTTCGCGGATTCTCCCCAGCGACAGACCGGCCGAGTTGACTTCGGCGGCGGTCGGGCCGCTGCCGGGGGCAACGTTCGGCTTGGCCGCCGGGTTAAGCGGCGGAGTCGGCGCCCGCGCCGGCGCGGGCCGGGCCGCGCCTCCTCCGCCTCCGGCGGACGCCGGTTTCGCGGCCGCCGCTTGGCCGGAGGATTGCGGCGGCGAATCAATGATGGAATCGATCAACGCCAGTTCCAACGGCAGTTGGGGACGCCAGCCGGAGCGCAGATCGGCGGCGGCGCGGGAGAACGCATGGATCGACCGGTACAGCGCCGCCGGATCCATTGCGGCGGCGAGATCCTTGAGTGCGGCCCGCGTTTCCGGCGTGGCCTCCACCAGATCGGCGTTGCCCGACGCGGCCATCAGCACCCCGCGCAGGTGATCCACCACCTGGCGGGCGAACTGGCGGGCGTCCGCGCCGGAATCCGTGGCGCGGTGAATGATCAGCAATCCCTTGGCCGCGTCCCGGCGGGCGATGCATTCCGCCAGCTCCTGCACGGTTCCGCCGCCGGTGGAACCCAGCATCTCGAGCGTGCGCTGCAGTGTGATCGATTCCCCGAGCGAGCCGAGTTGGTCCAGCAGGCTGATGGCGTCGCGCATGCTGCCCGTCGCCTGGCGGGCGACGGCTTCCAGCGCCTCCGGTTCGGCCTCCATGCCTTCCGCTTTGACCATCTCCGCCAGCTGGGCGGTGATCTCCGCCACGCCCAAACGGCGGAACTCGTGCCGCTGACAGCGCGAGACCACCGTGGCGGGGATTTTATGGGCTTCGGTCGTGGCCAGGATGAAGATCGCATGCGACGGCGGCTCTTCGAGGGTTTTAAGCAGCGCATTGAAGGCGGCGCTGGAAAGCATGTGCACTTCGTCGATGATGTAGACCTTGTAGCGGCCGTCGCCCGGCGCGAAGGGAACCCGTTCGCGCAGATCGCGCACGTCCTCAACGCTGGTGTTGGAAGCGGCGTCGATCTCGATCAGGTCAAGGTATCTTCCCTCGTTCACCGCCTTGCAGCGGGAGCATTGGTTGCAGGGGCGCTCCGCCTCCGCTTCGGCCAGGCAATTCGCGGCCTTGGCCAGGATCCGCGCCGTGCTCGTCTTCCCCGTCCCGCGCGGGCCGGCGAAGAGGTAGGCATGCGCAATCCGCCCCGTGGCGAGCGCGTTCTTCAGCGTCTGGACGACGTGTTTTTGCCCGACCACGTCCTCCCAGGTCTGCGGACGCCATTTCCGATACAGGACTTGGTTCATGGTGGACTCCGGGACGGTAGTGTAGCAGAGCGGTCCGGTTCGGTCCAGCCCTCCCCCCTGTTGTCCCCCAATTTTCCATCCTGGATTCAAACGAACAGCCACTTCCGTCCTTGGGCAAACGGGGGGAGGTGCCCTTGGAGGGCGCGGTCAGGGAATCACATACGCCGAACGCAGGTTCCCGAGCGGATCGAGCAGGATCACCTCGTCGCCGGAATGCCAGAGGGTTTCCTTCAGATTCCAATAGAGATCGATTGCCGTGTCGACGCCCTCGGCGGTGTGGACGAGCACGGCGCCCTGGGCGACAAGCGAGAATTCCGCAAACACATACTCGGTCCCGGACGGCGCGCGCAACCGCCAGCCGGTGAGGACGGCGTTCGGACCGGGATTGGTGATGCGCACCGCTTCGAACAGCAGGTTGCCGGGGGAGACTACGGATTCAATGAAGGGCCACGGCGCCTGCTCCCCCTCCTGGGGGGTGACAGTCGGATCGTCCGGGACGGCGCGGCCCGTCTCGCCGTGCACCGGGATGATCAGCGTCATCCCCGGCTCCAGCCAGTCCGGATTTTCCAGGTTGTTCACCTCCACCAATTCTTCGACGGTGACTCCGAACTGCTCGGCGATCCGGCCGAGGGTGTCTCCCGCCTTGACGGTATAGAGGAAGGTTTTCGGGGTCGGGGACACGGCAGGAAGGGGGAGGACCTCCCCGTGCGGCTGGAGCGTGAGCGGAGCGGTCGGCGCGGGCGCCGCGGATTGCTGCGATCGATTCCAGAGGAACAGCACGCCGAGCATCGTCGCCGCCGAAACCAAAACGTTCAGCGCGAGGTAAAATATCCATCGCTTGGCCATGGTTTCCTCCGCGTGCTTCTTGCGTTCAGTGTAGCACCTCCCGCGCACGCAATCAACCGCCGACGGCCGCAGGACGGTGAACGGTGCCCTACGTGATCGACGGCCACAACTTGATCGGAGCCTTTCCGGGTTTGGCGCTTTCCGACCCGGGAGACGAGCATCAGCTGCTGCGGCTGCTCGAGCGGTTCGGGGCGGCGGCCCGCTGCAAGATGGTGGTGTTCTTCGATCGCGGCCGGCCGGACCTGGGGCCGCCGGTCCGCGGAGGAGGCTGGGTCCGGGCGCATTTCATCCCCCCGCCGCGCCGCGCCGACGACGCAATCCTCGATTTTCTGCGCGGGCGCGGGGACGCGCGCCACTACATCGTCGTCAGCTCGGATACCGAGGTCCGCCGACGGGCATTGCGCGCCGGGGCGAAGATCCTTTCCGCTCAGGAATTTTTGCGCCGGATGCGGTTCGTTCCGCACCCCATGGAGAAAGAAAAACCTCCGCCGGACGCGGAGGATTTCGATTTGTGGATGGACATCTTCAAGGAATAAATCCAAGTGGGCCCGGATGGGCTCGAACCATCAACCAACTCCTTATGAGGGAGCTGCTCTGCCGTTGAGCTACGGGCCCAAGGAGCGGGCGACGGGATTCGGACCCGCGATGTCAGCTTGGAAGGCTGATGCCTTGCCACTTGGCGACGCC
>JAFGKK010000038.1 GCA_016928575.1 Anaerolineales bacterium | reverse complement strand
GGGCAGATTTCTGTTCGACGAAGTCCCATCCCCCAACTCGCCGTACTGGTTATTCCCCCAGCACAGCACCTGGCTCGAACTCCGTAGCGCGCAGGTATGGCCCCCGCCGGCGGCGATCGCCACGATATCGTTCGGCAATCCGGCGACGATCCCGCGCTCCGCGCGATAGGGGACGGACGTGCCGTCGCCCAATTGCCCGTATTGATTGTCACCCCAGCACCTCACCCCGCCGTCCTGGATCAGGGCGCACGTATGGCCCCATCCCGCCGTTATGGAAACCACTCCGCCGGTAAGGTATTTCACCTCCACCGGCGTATTGCTGGAATTGGTTGTCCCATCGCCGAGTTGGCCGGAATCGTTCAACCCCCAGCATTTCACGCTGCCGTTTCCCAGCAAGGCGCAGGTATGGTCGTCGCCGGCCGCCATGGCGACCACGCCATGCAACCCCCAGACTCTCACCTGATATTCGTTCACGGGGCTATTACTGTCCGTGCCGTCCCCCAATTCCCCGTTTTTGTTATACCCCCAGCAATACACTCCGCCCACGGGTTCGTCGAGGAAATCGCCGAATCCGCAGGAATGTCCCCAGCCGGCGGTCACGCCGCGGAATATCCCGTCTCCTCCTCCCCAATACAAATCCACCGGCCGGTTACTGTCCGTGGTCGTATCGTCGCCCAATTGGCCGAAATCGTTTTTACCCCAGCATTGGATGTATCCGTCGCCGAATTCCGCGTCGCCGATAAGGGCGCAGGTGTGTTCTCCTCCGGCCGCCAGTGCTATGATGTCCCAATGGGATTCCTCCGGCGAAGCGGTGGTCTCGGGAATTGTCGGAACCGCTGTGGGCGAGCGTGTCTGCGCCGGCTCCCCGTCGGAGCTTGGGGTCGGCCCTTCGACAGTCAAGGTCGCCAGGGCTTCCGGCATCGGAGGGATGGTTTCTGCATCGGAGACAAGGGTCAAGGCGGGAGTTCGATTCGGCTCGCAGCCGGCGGTGAAGGCAACCGTCAACAACAGGAATTGGACGGAATGGATAATCCTTCTTTTTTCCATGGGGAAATCAGATCCAAGGTCGGAAATAATCGAGGCAATTATATCAAGCCCGGCCGCATGGAAACGCGGCGGGTCGGCCCTTCCGTCGGGACGGATCATCTCCCGTTGCAGCGTCCGGCGGGTGACGGGCTCCGTCTCCCAAGGACTGGGTGTGTACGCCCCGGCGGCGCCGCCGTCAGGGCTCTCGAATCACCAGCAACCGCTCCCAGCCGGCGAGATCCTTTTTGATTTTTATCGTCGATTGCGGAAAGAGGCGCTTGGCGATCTGGCGTGCGGCTTCCGCGTGCACCGCGTCGAGCTCGAACAGGGCCAATCCCCCGGCCGCCATCCGCGAGGCGGATTGCCCCAGCGCGCGGCCGACCAGCCGCAACCCGTCGTCGCCTCCGTCGAGGGCTAGACGCGGCTCGAACCGCAGCGAGGGCAGGCTGGCCAGCGCGGGGGTGAAGGCATAAGGCAGATTGGCGCACAGCAGATCGATCCGTCCGCGGAAGGGAGTCAACAAGTCGGCTTGGACCGGTCGGATGCGGTCCGCCACCGCGTGGCGGCGGAAATTCCGCGCGGCCACCGCCAAGGCGTCGGCGGAGAGATCCGCCGCGGTCACCCGCAGTCCGGGCGTGTGAACGGCGAGGGCGGCCGCAATGCAGCCGGATCCGGTCCCCAGGTCCAGGGCGCGGATCGCGGATGGGCCGCGTTTTTCCGCGGCGGATCGTTCCGCCAGCCATTCGAGCGCCGTATCCACCATGAGCTCGGTTTCCGGCCGCGGGATGAGCACCGCGGGCGTGACCTCGAACTCCAATCCGAAGAATTCCTGAATCCCGGTCAGGTAAGCCAGCGGCTCCCCTTCGCGGGCGCGCCGGACGAGGGCGGCGAAGGTTGCGGCGACCGCGGGCGGGAGGGGGATTTCCGGATGGGCGAGGGTCCAACAGCGCGGCTGGCGGTAGGCGTGCGCCAGAAGCGCCTGGCCGACGAGGGACGCGGAATCGGTCCGGGCCAGTTCCCGGGCGGCCCAGGCGAGGGCCGCGCCGACGGTGGGAAGGGAGGGCGGAGAGGAAGGGGTCACGCTTCGCCGGCGGCCTGCAGCCGCTCGGTCTCGTCGCGCAGCGTAAGCTCCTCAATGAAGGGCTCGATCTCGCCGTCCATCACGGCGGCCATGTTGTGCAGGGAAAAACCGATCCGGTGGTCGGTGATGCGCGACTGCGGAAAGTTGTAGGTGCGGATTTTCTCGGAGCGATCCGCTCTGCCCACCTGCGACCGGCGGGCGTTTTCGATCTCGGAGCGGCGCTTCTCCTCCTCGATTTCGTACAGCCGCGCGCGGAGAATGGCCATCGCCCGCATGCGGTTCTGCAGTTGGGAGCGCTCGTCCTGGCACTGCACCACCATCCCGGTGGGCACGTGCGTCAGCCGCACCGCGGTGGAGTTCTTCTGCACGTTCTGTCCGCCCGCACCCGAGGAGCGGTAGACCTCCATCTTAATGTCTTTCTCGGGGATGGCGATCTCCACTTCGTCGACCTGGGCCAGCACGGCGACGGTGGCGGTGGAGGTGTGGATCCGGCCCGAAGATTCGGTCACCGGCACGCGCTGGACTCGGTGCACGCCGGATTCGAACTTCAGCCGCGAATAGGCGCCTTGGCCTTTCAACTCGAAAATGATTTCCTTGAATCCGCCGATCCCCGTGTCGGATTGGGAGAGGATCTCCGACTTCCAATTGTGCTTCTCCGCATAGCGGCTGTACATCCGAAACAGGTCGGCGGCGAACAGCGCCGCCTCCTCGCCTCCGGTCCCGGCCCGGATCTCCACAATCACGTTTCGTGTGTCGCGCGGATCCCGGGGGAGGAGCAGGGATTTCAGCTCTTTTTCCAGCGCTGCAATTTTCGGCTCGAGGTCCGCGGCCTCGCCCTCGGCCATCGCCCGGAATTCGGGGTCCGGATCCGTCAGCATGGCCTTGGCTTGGGAAAGGGAATCCCCGGCGCGCCGGAACTCGCGGTATTTCGCCACCAACGGTTCGATTTCGGCCCGCTCGCGGGCCAACGCAGCCACGCGCGCGTAATCCTGCGCGTGCTCGGCCATCATCCGCTGCAGTTCCTCGTAGCGGGATACGATGCCCGCCAATTTTTCCAGCATGGTCCCTCGGTTTCGGTGGAAATTCCGCTCTGTTCCGCGGGTGATTGGAATTATATCCTTAACCAACGCGCCATCCGAAAAGGGGTGAAGCGGCAAACCCTTTCACCGCAAAGACGCAAAAAGTGCAAAGACTCGCGAACGTTTTCCGATTTTCCCCCTTTGAATTCTTTGGATTTTTTCGCGCCCTTCGCGGTCTTGGCGGTGAATGGGTTGGCCGAATGAGTATAATAATCACCATTCTATGCCAAACGATTCCGGCACGACCTCACGAAGCCCGATTAAGCGAGTCCTGGCCTTGCGGGATTTCCGGCTGTTGTTCGCCGGCACGGCCGCCTCGATCCTCGGGGACCAGTTCTATCTCATCGCCACGCCCTGGCTGGTGCTGCAGATGACCGACGATCCGCTGGCGTTGGGGATCGTTATCGCCTTGGGCGGGATTCCGCGAGCGGTGATGATGCTGCTCGGCGGCGCGGTCACCGACAGGTTTTCGCCGCGCGTGGTGATGATCGCCGCCGACATTCTGCGACTGGCCTTCACCGGCCTGCTGGCGATGGCCGTGTTCAGCGGGGAGGTTCAGATCTGGATGCTGTACGCGGTCTCCCTGGGATTCGGGATCGTCGCCGGTTTCGCGATCCCGGCCGGCAACAGCATCGTCCCCCTGCTGGTGGAGGACTGCGACCTGCAGGCGGGTAACTCCGTCATCCTCGGAACCACCCAAATCGCGGGGTTTGTCGGCCCGACTCTGGCCGGACTGACGATCGGCGGGCTGTCGGAATCCCTGCTCGGAGTCGGTCTGGCGTACGCCGTCGACGCCGCCAGCTTCGCCGCGTCGGCCGTGGCCCTGCTGCTCATGATCTCCGGGCGGAACCATCCGGCGGCCGCCATTGCGGAGGAGCGGAACGGCATCTGGGCTTCCATTTTAATGGGGATGAAATACCTCTGGGACGACCGGGCTTTGCGCCTGCTGTTTATGGTGGTCACGGCGGTGAACTTTCTGATCATCGGGCCGGTGCTGGTCGGAATTCCTGTGTTGGCCAATAATTATTTGCCGGAGGGCGCGGTGGCGTACGGCCTGTTGATGTCGGCCGTGGCCGGGGGCAATTTGGCCGGCTACGTCCTGGCCGCCCAACTGCCGCGGCCGAACGGACGGATTCTGCGGATCGCCCTGCTGGCCGGTTTGGCTGTTTTCGGGGCGGCCATCGGATCGCTCGGATTTCTCCGCTCCACCCCGGCGCTGATTGCGATCATGTGCATGCTGGGATTGGGGAACGGGTACCTGGTGATCATGGCCTTGACCTGGTTCCAGTCGCGCACCCCGCGCGAGATGCTCGGCCGGATGATGAGCATGGTCATGCTGTCAATCGCCGGTATGAGCCCCGTCTCCCAGGCCCTATCCGGCGCGGTCATCAAATGGGACATCGCGGTTTTGTTCATTGCGGCGGGGATCGGGCTGATCCTGGTGCCGATCTGGGCTTCCCGCCAGCCGGAATTAAAAACCCTCAGCGAGAGTTTCCTGCGGGATCTGGAGCAAGGATCCGCGGCGCAGTGATGGCAGCGTCCGTCTAAAAAAGCCCGCCGGGTTCCGAGTCCCGGCGGGCTTTTTTGGAGAAGGGATTCAATTCCTGCGGCGGAAATCCGCACCGGCTTTTATTCTTTCCTTTCCGCCCTCCGCAGGTTGAGGATCGCCACCACCACGAAGTAGATCGCTGTGAAGAACAGCGAGAAGGTCAGCGAGAAGATAAAGGCGTCTGAATTCGAACGCGGGTGGCGGATCCAATCCAGGATTTCCTTCAGAAGGGGTTTGGGATTCACCAACAGATCCCAGGAATTGAAGCGCAGGAAGCGGCCGATGTAGATCCCGAATCCGGCGGCGACGATCGCCGCGAGGGCGAACAGCCAACTCAGGACCGTCCCGAGCGCCCGCTTGACGATGCCCTGCATGAGGATCAGCGAGACCATGCCCAGGTAGCAGCCGGCGAAGGAAAATGCCATATACAGGATCTGATCGAACCAGTAAGGCATCTCCTCCTCCCGCGGCCGGAGGTGCACCAGATCGGTGATCAGGTACGGCGCGTTGGGGAAGAAGAGCAGCCAGATAGCCGCGCAGCCGAGCGCGACGACCGCGCCGACGCAGGATCCCTTGCGGTAGGCGTTGTAGGCGATGAGTGCGAACACCGCCGGGATCCAGGCCAGGAAGAGGTTGAAATTAAGCGAAGCGTAGACCGTCGAATCCGATTTGGCCGCGCGGATGAACCACAGCAGGACGCTCACCCCGCTGCAGACGACCATGGTGAATACCAGCAATCCCTGGTGCAGGCAGGAGAAGCGTCCGACCTCCGGTTTAGCGGCGGGGGCGGAAGCGGCGGGGGCATCCGGCGAAGCGGCGTTTTCCATTTGCATTTTTCCCGAATTCGAAGCGAACGGCGGCCCGGTCGGCCGCCGCGGAAAGGATTCTACCAGAAGGCTTTGCGGCGGTCAGGGGCGGGCCAGGTAATCCCCTTCGCCGACCCATTTGTAGGTGGTCAGTTCGCGCAGGCCCATCGGGCCGCGGGCGTGCAGCCGCTGGGTGGAGATGGCCACTTCCGCGCCCAGCCCGAATTGCGCGCCGTCGGTGAAGCGCGTGCTGGCGTTGACGTACACGGCGGCCGAATCCACCTCGGCCGTGAAGCGCGCCGCGTGCTCCTTGTCCTCGGTGAGAATCCCGTCGGAGTGGTTCTGCGAATGCCGCGCGATGTGCTCGATCGCTTCGTCGAGCCCCTCCACCACCTTGAGCCCGAGGACCAGCGACATCCACTCGGTGTCGAAATCCTCCGGCCCGGCCGGCCGCACCGAGGCCGGCAGGGGATTGCCGAGGAAGGGAATCGCGTTTTCGTGGGCGCGGAACGTCACGCCGTCCTGCTCCAGCCGCGCCACCACCATCGGGAGCAGCTTGCCCGCGATGGGGCGCTCCGCCAGGACCGTATCCAGCGCGTTGCACACCGAGGGGCGTTGGATCTTGGCGTTGCGGATCACCTCCACCGAGCGGGCGAGGTCGGCGCTTTGCTCGACATACAGGTGGCAGATCCCCACCCCGCCGGTGATGACCGGGATGCGGCTGTTGGCGCGGCAGAATTTGTGCAGGCTCGCCCCTCCCCGGGGGATGATCATGTCGATCGCTTCGTCGAGCGCGAGCATTTCGGTGACGCGGGCGCGGTCCGGGTCGTCGACAAAGAGCACCGCGTCGCCGGGCAGGCCGGCTTTTTGCAGGGCCCGGCGGACCGCGGCGATGAGCCCGCGGTTTGAATGGATTGTTTCGCTGCCGCCGCGGAGGATCGCGGCGTTGCCGGTCTTGATCGCCAGGCCGGCGACGTCGACGGTGACGTTGGGGCGGGATTCGTAGATCACGCCGAGCACGCCGAGCGGGACGCGCTGACGCCACAGGCGCAGCCCGCCGGGACGCAGGCTCTCGTCGAAGCGCTCACCGACCGGGTCGGGCAGGTCGATCACCTTCTGCAGGTCGGCGGCGATGCCTTCCAGGCGCGCCGGGGTGAGCGTCAGCCGGTCGATCAGCCCTTCGGCCAGGCCGGCGGCCTTCGCCGCGGCGACGTCTTTGGCGTTGGCGTCCAGAATCGACAGACGGTCCGTGCGCATCCGCGCGGCGAGTTCCGCGAGGGCCGCATTCTTTTGATCGGTCGGCGCCTTGGCCATCAAGGCTGCGGCGGCCTTGGCCCGCTTACCGAGATCGGGGATGTCAACCGACATGGCACCCTCCCATTCGAGGGGGAAATTCTACCATTTTCCTTTTGTAATAAATTGTCCGGCGCAAGCAGGGATAGCGACTTGGCAATCCGGCGGAAATCCGGCCGCGGATTTTCGGCCGGCCATGCCGCGGGGAAGCTCGCCCTTGCGGAGCGGAGCGCGGGGGGATTCGCCTATTTCCCGGTATGGAACAGGACGAGAATCGGGCCCTCCGATCCGTGATCGATGCCCAGCAGGAACCCACCGTCAAACGCCGCCAGGCGGGGACTGCCATGGTAGACCTCGCCCCGTTGATAGGTGAACAGCGGCTCCGGATCCCCCTCGCACCGGCGCAGCGTGATCCGGGAATTGTTCACAATATCGTCGTGTTCGGAAAGGTTTTCCGCGGCGGCCAGGACGCACAATCCGTCCACGACGACCAGATCGGTCTGATCGATCACCCGCGCGTCGTCCCAGGATGCCTGCGCCAGGGATCCTTTGCCGGAGGCGTCGAGGCATGCTACGACGGGATGGTTGACGAATTTCCGGCTGCCTTTCCGCCAGCCTGCAACCCAAACCGTTTCCTCCGACGCCCACGCGGCGCCGCCGCGCGCGTGAAAATCCACCGTCTCCTCAACGACCGGGTTCAATCCGGAGTCGAGCACCACCACTCCGCTCCCCGACGAGGCCGAATTCCACGCCGCCGCCAGTTTTGCGGAGGGGCGGTGGAGCGCGGCGGCGCTGAAGCTCGATCCGAAATGTTCTCCGGAGTACTGCGCCGCCAGCCGGCCGTTTTCCGCGTCGAGTTTGAAGGCCGCCAGATCCGCTCCCCCCGCGCCGGCATGCCAGGCGCCGACGCTGATGACCGCGCCCTCGAAGGCGGCCAGATAGGGTTTGACTTTTCCTGACGTGCCGCCGGTGTACATCCAATTAAAAGAAGCGGGGATCGAAGTTTCCCAAACAACGTTGCCTTGCGGATCGACCCGCAGATGGCGCACCGAACTCTCGCCTTCCACCCCGACCGCGACGGCGTCGCCATCCGGCAGGGCGCACATCCCCCACAGCTTGCTGTCGCCGGGGGAGGAGAGATCCCACACGGAATCGCGCCCGTCGGCGGCTGCCGCGGGGGGCGGCGGAGAATCGCTTGTCCATTGCAGGGTTCCCGCAGCGGAAACGAACGCAATGTGGGAGCGCTGAACCTTCTGCTGGGTGTCCCGTTTGTCGCCGGCGACGTACACCCCTTCGCCGGTCACCGCCATGGCATGGGCGCCGAAGGCAACCTCGGCGCGCCAAAGCTCCTTCCCCGAGGCGTCGATTCGCACCAGCGTTCCGGCGGTCAATGTGCCGGAAAGCAGGTACGCGCCGCCCGCCCCGTCCGGGGACAGATCGGCCAGATCGTCCAAATGGTCGCCGCCGAAGCGGTAGATGAATGCGGGTTCAAGCGCGCCGCCGGCCGCTTCGCCGCCGAAGAGGCTGCAGGCAAACGCGCCCGCAAGGAGCGCGGCGAGCGCCGCGGTGTGAGGAAGGATGCGTACGGAGGGCTTCGTTGCGAGCTTCATCGTTCCTCTCCTTTTCGGAACCGCAAATGCGGATGCCTGGATGATGGGCGCGCGCACAGCTGGGATTCGCCCCTAAAAGACTATCCAAAGCAAGGCGGCTTTGCGATCCAGAAATCTCCGCGCTGCCCGCACTCCGTCCAACGGCCTTTTACCCCTCTCCGGGAGGATTATCCATGCTCGGCGCAGCGGCGCGTGATTGCACCTCTCGCCGCCGGCAGGCGGTTCATTCGGAGAGGAAGGAGAGGACGGTCGATTGGAATGATTCCGGCTCCTCAAGAAAAGGCCAATGCCCGCTGCGGTCGAAACCGGCCAGCAGGCAATCCGGCAGCAGCCCGCAGATGGCCTCCGCCGCGGTCTTCCCGGTGGCGTCCGCATCGGCCGAACCGTACAGAACAAGCGTCTTTACATACAGCTCCTGGAGCGCTGCGGTGTAATCCGTTCCGCCCAACGAGCGCGAGACTTCGCGCCAGGTCGCGAAGGAAACATATCCGGAATCCTCAATCAGGGATCGCTTTGCCGGGTCATGCAGCCGCGGAAGCGATGTGGCAAGCAGCAGTCCGGCAAACCAAGCGTCGGCGGCTTGGGGATCGGCGGGCGGCAGGCCGGGACCGGCGGCGTACAACAGGGGGCCGAAAACATCCCACAACAGCGGGATGCCGATGCCGTTGTTGATCCGGATCGAGCCGACCAGAATCATGCGCTCGACGCGATCCGGATGCGCCAGGGCATACCGCTGGGCCAGCGCGCCGCCGGCCGAATGGCCGACGAGGACGATTTTCTCCGCGCGGAGGATATCCCGGCGAAGGCCGTCCAACTCTTCGACCAGTTGCTCGATGGTGTAGAGCGACGGATCGGGCCGGATCTGCGAATTTCCGGATCCGCGCTGGTCGTAGTACACCACCCGTCGGTCGGGAGCCAGGAAATCAAACCCCTGTTTAAAGGAAAGGCTGGAATGGCCCGGTCCGCCGTGCAACAGGACGACCGGCGCCGGATCATCGGCCGGACCGAGTTCCCGGTAGAACAGGTCGAACCCCCCGATGGAAACCGCACGGGCTTCGCCCGTGCACTGCCGGCAGGGAAGATCCGCCGGCGGTACGCGGTGGTAGGCGTAGTTGGCGTAAGCGATGAGCGCCGTTGCAAGGAGCAGAATGCTTGCCGTTCCCAAGACTGCGGCACGCAACCAAGGTTTTTTTCGATCGCCGTTTCGGATCATAATAGCCACTCCGCCCGGAGACGGATTTACCGTTCGCCCACCTTGGCCCCGCACTCGGCGCAGAATTTCGCCCCGGGCTTGAGTTTGGCGCCGCACTGCGTGCAGTGGGCTTCGGCTTTGATCTTCGCGCCGCACTCGGGGCAGAATTTGGCGTTTTTCGCCAGCGGCGCGTTGCACTTCGGGCAGGTGGCGCGCACGCCCTCGCGCCAGCTCTTCTCCTTCAGCATCTCGCGGTCTTCTTCGGCCATTTTGGAGTGCGCCCAAATCTCCTCGGTCGTGCGGCTGGATTGAGCCGCGGCCATCTCCACGCCCAGGTCGGGGGCGCACTCCTTGCACAGACCCTTCGAAGTGTTCCAACAGCTTTTACGGCAGACCCAAGAAGAGTAGCGCGGGCACTGGATGAAATCCGGTTTAAGATCCTGCATCGCCCGGGCGAAAGCCGCATCGTGGGCCTTCTGCCAGCCGGCGGAGCGCACCCGCTCCCCGAGGTCGGCCGCCTGGCCGAACACGCCGCCGAACAGCGAGCTGGCCGTATCCAGCGCGCCGGCGACGGTTCCCATCGCGTAGGCCTGGAACTCGGTCCGGAAGCCCGTGCCGCAGCGGTCGCAGTTGAACTCGAATTGGAACCCGGTGTCGGTCGAGAGGTCGGAGTAGTTTTGGGTGAACTCGATTTTGGCCATGCGGGATCTCCTGATGGACTAGGCGGTCGGGTGGGGGCTATTTTAAAAAACGAAACCGGATTTTCCAGGATAACGCTTGCCCTTGTCAGTTCGTCATTCCCGCGTGTTCTTGGTGGGAATCCAGGGGTTTGCTGAAGTGGATGCCCGCCAAGTTCGCGCGGGCATGACGATCACCTGGATGATAATATTGCCTTTTTTCGACAGCCCCGTTTCGAAACCTCTTGTTGATCACAGCAACACCAAATCGTTGCGGTGGATCACCTCGTCGCCGAAGTTGAACCCGAGGATCGATTCGATCTCGTCGGATTTTTTCCCGATGATCCGTGACAGTTCGCCCGAGCCGTAGTTGGCGATACCGCGGGCGATTTCCTTGCCGTCCGGGTCGAGGACGCGGATCGAATCGCCGCGTTCGAACGAGCCGTCGACGGAATTCACGCCGACCGGGAGCAGCGAGCTGCCGTGCGCCAACGCCTTGACCGCGCCGGAATCCAGCCTCACCGACCCGGCGGCCCTCCCGCCGGCGAGGATGTAGCGCTTGCGGCTCTCGACCGAGGTGGCCACCGGCCGGAAACGGGTGCCGACGGCGTCGCCGGCGGCCGCGCGCAACAGCACGTCGGGTGTATCCCCCGAGGCGATGATCACCGTGGTCCCTGAGCGGCGGGCAAGGTCCGCCGCCTGAAGCTTGGTCAGCATCCCGCCGGTCCCCAGGCCGCTGTCGGTGCCGCCGGCGGCCTTCCACAGCGCCTCCGGGATTTCCGGCTCGCTTACCTCATTCACCAGGATCGCCTCCGGGTCGGAGCGCGGATCGGCGGTGTAGAGGCCGCTCTGGTCGGTGAGCAGCAGCAGCAGGTCGGCGTCAATCAGGTTGGCCGCCAGCGCCGAGAGGTTGTCGTTCTCGCCGATGCGGATCTCCTCGGTGGCGACGGTGTCGTTTTCGTTGATTACCGGGACGGCGCCGTAATCGAGCAGGGCGGTGAGGGTGTTGCGCGAATTGAGGTAGCGGCGGCGCTCGGACAGGTCGGCGCGGGTCAGCAGAACCTGCGCCGGCACCAGCCCGAACATGCCGAAGACCTGCTCGTAGAGGGCCATCAGCCGCGGCTGGCCGATGGCGGCGAGCATCTGTTTGGCGGGCAGGCCCTTGGGCAGGGAGGGAAACCCCAGCCGTTCGCGCCCGGCGGCCATCGCGCCGGAGGTGACCAGGACCACGCCCGTCCCCTTGGCCCTGAGCGCCGCGAGCTGGCGGGCGATGTCGACCAGGTAGGGCATGGAGAGTCGGGGTGTGCCGGCGGTGAGGGTGGAGGTGCCGAGCTTTACGACAATCCGATGGAACGCCATGGCGTCCGTCCTTCGAATCGGCTTAAGCGGCGGTTATACCACAGAAGCCGGTCCGGGATTGAGCTCCAGTTGGAAGTGCGTATTTCCCCCCCGATGGTGGGTGACGGCGAATCCGCTCCCGCGGTAGAAGGCGACCGCGTCGGTCCATTCCGAGGTGGTCTCGAGGATCACCCGGCGGCAGCCGGCGGAGCGGGCATCCGCGATCAGCCGGCGGAGGATCGCGCCGCCGATCCCGCGCCGGCGCAGATCGCGGCGGACGGACATGCGCCGGATTTCCGCCACGCGCTGCGGATGAAAGGCCAACGCCCCGGTTGCGACGATTTGCCCGCCGAGAACGGCGACCAGAAACGCCCCGCGGCCGTACGCGGCGGCGATGTCGTCGAGGTCGGGATTCTTGCTCGGATCTAGTCTGTTCCAGCGTTCACGCAATCCTCCGAGGATCAGGGCTTTGGCGGCGGGTTGATCCCGGGGTTGGAAGGCGCGGACAAGCAATTCCTCCGGCATGATCGGATTCCTTTCTCCGGGGCTGGATTGCAAAAGGCGTTGCGGCTCCTATTATCCTCGATCCGCCGGCAATCGGGAATGGGAAACGTACGGATGTGTGCTCCGGCATCCGGGCGGCAAAAAGCGGAAGGCAGGAACGCGGATTGCATACAACGGGTGTGCCCGTGGTGAATTCCGGGCATTGGATAGATGTATCCAGGCGGCCTGCTCAGGATCGGCAAGCCGGGGAGCATGAAGGGCGCGGGCGTTGACAAAACGGCGAATCCGGGGGACGATAGACGCACGCAGAGATATTATTTCTCGCGGGATCGGGATCTCTCGATGCGATCGGGGAGAATGATCCATGCCTGTTCACTGCTCCCGGGGGCGGTTATGGATTGGATTGGCCGTATTGTTTTTGGCGGCGATTTCGCCGCAAACCGCGCGGGCGGACATCGGCCCCAAGCCCACGATGAAGTTCGAAATCGTCTACGAAATCTCGCCGGCGCCCGGGATCGTCGCCGCCGTGCTGGAGCAATGCTCGGATCCCAATTGTTCGTCTTCCTCTCCGTTTACCCAGGGCGGTCCGGCGCATTTCACCTGCAGTTGGAGAAGCTGCGACTCTCTGGGCTACTCCTACTCCGAATATCAACGCCTGAAGTTTTCCTTTTCCGACGGGAAGACGCGCCTGAGCAATGTCTTCACCAAGCGCAACTACTACGCCCGGTACGAGGTCGCCGTCCGGGAGAATGACCTGCTGGTGACGGAGCGGGCGGGGGAGATCGAACCCTTCTTTTCCGTGTATTGGTTCCTGCTGGGCGGGGCCGTCCTGCTCGCCGCCGGATTTCTGGTGTCGATCGTTCTTCTGATCGTGATTGCCCTGCGAGGCCGCGCATTTGAGGAAAGCCGCAAGGTATACCTTGCCGCATGGATCCTCTCCCTGCCGACAGCGGGGATTGTGCTGTTGGCCTCCTTGTTTTCCGGAATGATCATAGTTCTCCTGGCGGAGGCGGTTATTGCCATCCTCTACGCCGCGTTGAGAAAGCGTTCGATGGCATTGGTGCTGACGGTTGTATTTCTCCTGACCGTCGTCAAGGCGCCGGTCTTTGCCTTCGTGGCGGGATTCATTCCGCCGGAGACGGAAGGCATAAAGTGGATTCTCCTCTCGGGTCTATTTTTCTGCCTTTTGGATGCGGGAGTCCTTGGGATGGCCCTGCGAAAAACGGCGCGCTTCCCGGAGACGCTGTTGTTCGCCTTGGCGAATAACGTTCCCTATTGGGTGATGGGTTTGATTTCCATCATCCTGCGGTTGGCGATTTCTATGCGTTGAACAGAATCGAAACAGAGGCCGGAGGAATAATCCGCTTCCTCCGTCGCGAACGCCGTGCCCGCAATCTTCCCCTTTGCAGCTGTTCTCCTTCTATTGCCGATCCTGCTCGTACTGATTGCCGTTCGGGCGACCGGATTCCGGGAATCCCGGGCGGCATACCTGTCGGCATGGCTGTCCGCTCTCTTTGTAGCTTGGCGGCTTGCGGATTTTCCCCCGCTTCAGGAGGGGCTTCTGGCCACGTTGACCGTCGAGATGCCGTTGGCGGTCGGGTATACGCTGTGGCGCAAGCTTCCGGCGGCTCTCCTCCTGACCGTTGTCTGGGGGATGAACACGGTCACCCGCCCGCTGCTCTCTTTTGCCGTGGTTGCTTTGCATCCCTGGATCGGCTATTCCCTTTCTTGGCTGGTGCTTTTTGAGCTCCTAATTTGGATTGTCGAAGCGGCGATTCTGGCGGCCGCCATGCGGAAGCAAACGCCATTTTGGGAGGCGCTGTTGCTCAGCTTGGCTCTGAATGCGGCCAGCTTCGGGATCGGATTGCTGCTGCCGGTCCCTTAGCCCATTCATAGAACGGTACGATCCCGGAAAAAAGCCCCCTCGCATTCCGCAGTGCTTGACAACCCCTTTCCGGCTGTGATATCCTCCCACCCGACCGACCGGTCGGTCAGGTGGAGAAACGATGGCCGCCGACACCCGCGAAAAAATCCTCCAGGTCGCAGCCAAATTGATCGTCCGCCAAGGGTATACGGCCACTTCGGTCAACCAGATCGCGCGCGATACCGGTATCGGCAAGGCCACCGTCTACCACCATTTCCCCGACAAACGCGCCATCGTGACGGCGCTCCTGGAGCGTAACTCGGGCCGGCTCCGCGCCGTCCTGGCGGACAGGAAGGCCGAGCGGGATCCGCGGCGGCAGATCGAATCCGTCGCCCTGGCCGCCGTACGAATGCGCAGCGAAACCTTCGATCTGTTCCAGGTGATCCGCCGCGAAGTCCCCGACAGCCGGCCCGTGCTCCACGCCCAGCTGGCTTCCTTCCTGGAAGTCTATATGCGCGAGGTGACCAAGGCGATCGGGGGGGGAATCCGGCGCGGCATGTTCCGGCCGGTGGATCCCGCCCAGGCGGCACGTGCGCTGCTGGCGATGATCACCGGGTTGTACGTGCAGATCTACCTGGGCGCCGGTTCGTTCCCCGATCCGGAAAAAACGATCCGGTCGATGCTGGAGATCTTCTTCCGGGGAATTGAATCCCGTGGACGGGGGAAGCGGATGACGACAGAAAGGACCTGAGCCGTATGGACTGGTGCAGAATTCTCTCCGAATTGTCGAGCCGGGATCTGCCCCTGGCGGGCGGCAAGGGTGCCAACCTCGGCGCGCTGATCCGCGGCGGGATGCCGGTGCCGCCGGGGTTCTGCGTGCTGACCGGCGCGTACCGCGAAGCCGTCCGGCGCGGCGGTCTGCAGGCGGCGATCGATGCGGCGCTTGCGGAATGCCGCGGCGGAGCGCCGGCGGCGCTCGAATCCGCCGCCGGAAAAATCCGCGCCGCGTTCGCTTCCCGTCCTGTTCCGGAGGGGATCGCCGGCGAGATTCTCGCCGCCTACCGCGGGCTGAAGCCGGAGGGCGCTGCCGCGGTCGCCGTGCGTTCCTCCGCCACCGCAGAGGATCTCCCGGAGATGAGCTTCGCCGGCCAGCAGGAAACCTTCCTGAACGTCGTCGGCGAAGAGGCGCTGCTCCGGGCGGTCGTGGAGTGCTGGGCGAGCCTGTGGACCGCGCGCGCGATTCTGTACCGGATGCGCAACGCCGTTCCGGCGGAAGGGCTGGCGCTGGCGGTCGTCGTCCAGCGGATGATCCCCTCGGAGTGCTCGGGCGTGCTCTTCACCGCCAACCCGCTCAGCGGCAGCCGGCGCGAGACCGTGATCGACGCAACCTTCGGGTTGGGCGAGGCGCTGGTGGCGGGCAAGGTCGAACCGGACCACTACGTCGTCCGCCCGGCGGAAAACCGGATCATCTCCAAAACGTTGGGCGCCAAGGCGCTGCAGATCCGCGGAAAGACCGGCGGCGGGACCGAGATTCATCAAGTGGACGCGGCCGGGCGGCAGGCGCTCGTCGACGGCCAGATTCTCGAACTGGCGCGGCTGGGGGAACGGGCCCGCGCCCTCTTCCCCGATCCGCAGGATATCGAATGGGCGCTGGCGGACGGAAAATTTTTCCTCGTCCAATCGCGCCCGATCACTTCGCTCTTTCCGGTTCCGCACGATCCGCCGGCCGAAGGATTGCGTGTGTTCTTCTCGTTCGCGGCCGTGCAGGGGATGCTGGATCCGATGACGACTCTCGGGAGGGACACAATCCGCCTGATCTTCGCCGTCGGCGCGGGGATGCTCGGCGTGCGCGTCACTCCCGAAACGCAGACCGCGCTGCTCGCGGCCGGCGAGCGGCTGTGGATCAACATCACCCCCTTGCTGAAAAATCCGATCGGCCGCCGGATCCTCCCCTACGTGTTTGCGATGGTCGAGCCGACGGTCGGACAGGCGCTGGGGCGGCTGCTCGACGAGGCGGAACTCCAGCCCGGCCGCGCGCCGTTCAGCCCGCGCGGTTTTATCCGCCTGGCGCGGTTCGCCGTGCCGCTGGGGGGAAACGTCTTGCTGAACCTGCTTGCGCCCCGCGCCCGGCGGGAATCCATCGTCGCCGGGGGCGAAAGAATCTTGCTGGAGATGGAGGCCCGGGCCGCGGCACTCGCCGGAGACCGCCACGAACGCCTCGCCGCCGCCGTCGGAATAATGCCGACGCTGGTCGACCGGGAGTTGCCGCGTACGTTAATCCGCTTCGTCTCCGCCGTGGCGGCGGGGATGGTGTCCTGGAACGCGCTGAATATCATCGCGCGCAAGGCGATCGAAAAAAGCGGGGAGCGGGAGCGGGCCCGCGACCTCGTCCTGGAGATCACCCGTGGAATGCCGTACAACCCGACTACCGAGATGGACCTGGCGCTGTGGGAAGCGGCCAAGGCCATCCGGCGGGACGGTGAATCCAGCGCCGTGATCCAAAACCGAAACGCGGCGGAGCTTGCGGCGCGCTACGCGGCGGGGGATCTGCCCGCGCCGGTGATGCGGGCGGCGCAGGCCTTCATAGAAAAATACGGCGGGCGGGGGTTCGGGGAGATCGACCTGGGCCGCACGCGCTGGGCCGAGGATCCGACCCATGTGTTCGAGATGCTGGGGAGCTTCCTGGCGATCGGGGACGAAGCCCAGGCGCCGGACGCGGTCTTCGCGCGCAGCGCGGAGGCGGCCCACAAGGCGGTGGAAGAGCTCGCCCGGGCGGTCGGGCGGACGCGCGGCGGATGGATTAAAGCCCGCCTGGTGCGCTTCTTCGCCGGGCGGGCGCGCCAGCTGATGGGCGCGCGCGAAAGCCCGAAGTTCTTCGCGGTGCGGATGATGTACATCATCCGCCGCGAACTGCTCGCGCTCGGCCGGGAATTTGTGACGGCCGGGGAGCTGGCGCGCGCGGACGATCTCTTCCACTTGACCCTCGCCGAGCTGCGCGCCTTCGCCGCGAGGGAAACCCGTGGGTGGCGCGAAACGGTCGCCGAACGGCGGCGCGCATACGAACGCGAATTGCGCCGCAAGCAGATCCCGCGCTTGCTCCTGAGCGACGGGCGCGCGTTCTACGAGGGCATCGCCGGGGGAAGCCGCTCGGATGGCTGCATTCTCGGCAGCCCGGTTTCGCCGGGGGTGGCCGAAGGCCGCGTGCGGGTGGTCCTGGATCCGCGCCGGGCGAACCTCCAGCCGGGGGAGATCCTCGTCTGCCCGGGGACCGACCCTTCCTGGACCCCGTTGTTCCTCTCGGCTGCCGCGCTGGTGATGGAGACGGGCGGGATGATGACCCACGGCTCGGTTGTGGCGCGCGAGTACGGCATCCCCGGCGTGGTCGGCGTGCAAGAGGCGACCACCCGCTTGAAAACCGGGCAGTGCGTACGGGTCGATGGGTCGCGGGGGGTTGTCGAAGTGCTGGACCGCGCTGAGGCGGAAGGTTCTTAAGCGCTCCTATTACTCCACGATTATGGAAAAACCGCCGATGGGCGATGGACCATCTCATGACCGACCATAGACGATAAACCCCTCCCGACAAAGGCACTCGGGGGCAGGCATCGACCATCGCCGATTATTGGTGTGGTTCCCATGCCCGCGGCCGCGGAAAAAAATTTCGGACACGATATGAGGAACTCGAACAATCAGCGGCAATGGTCGAAGGTCTGCTTGCCATAGGCCGGCGCCGAACATCAAGATCGTTGGGGTGGCAGATGACAGCGAGAAGCGAAACCGTCCACGGCAGCGTAGCGCCCGGATTCGAGCCGGTGCGCGAGGCGTTCGCCCGCAATTTTTCCGGGCGCGGGGAACTCGGTGCGGCCTGCGCCGTCTTCCGGCAAAGCCGCAAGGTCGTGGACTTGTGGGGCGGCGCGCGCGACGATCGAACGCGGGCGCCGTGGCAAGAGGATACCCTCGTCCCGGTTTTTTCCTCGACCAAGGGCTTCGCGGCGATGACCCTGGCCGTGGCCAACGGGCGCGGCTGGCTGGAGTACGACGGGAAAGTGGCCGCCTATTGGCCGGAGTTCGCCCACAATGGCAAGCAGGATATCACCGTCCGCACGCTGCTCGGGCACCGCGCGGGGTTGTGCACGCTCGACGGGTTGCGCTTGCGCGCCTTTGCCGATTTTGACACCTCGGCGCAGGCCGCGTCGCTGGCGGAGAAGAAGCCGTTGTGGGAGCCCGGGACCCGGCAGGGATACCACTGTTGGACGATCGGCTGGTATATGGGGGAACTCCTGCGCCGGGTCGATCCGCGGCACCGCAGCCTGGGAAGGTTCTTCCGCGAGGAGATCGCCGGACCGCTGGGGGCGGAGTTCCATATCGGCCTGCCTCCGGAGACTCCGCAGGAGCGGATTGCCGTTTTGCACGGCGGAATGAATTCGGTATTCCAGCTGTTTTCCCATCTGAGGGAGATGGACACCCGCATCCTGTTCCAATTCTTTAACCCCTGGTCGCTCACCTGGCGCAGCATGATCGACCCGAAGCAGCTCCTCAAGCACGACAACTTCAACCGGCGGGAGCTGCAGTCGGTGGAGATGCCGGCCGGGAACGGGATCGGAAGCGCGCGCGGAATGGCGCTCCTGTTCCACGAGTTCGCCGCAGGCGGAAAGAAGCTGGGGCTAACCCCCGAATTCCTCGCCGATTTGGAATCGCCCGTTGCGCTTCCGCCCGGCGAAAAGATCGACCGGGTGGCGCGGATGGATTTCCGCTTCTCGCTGGGGTTTGCCAAGCCGTCGCCGGATCTTCCGTTCGGAACCAGCAGCCGCGCGTTTGGAATCGGCGGAGCGGGCGGATCGCTCGCCTTCGCCGACCCGGACCCGGGAATCGGCTACGCATATGTCATGAACCACATGGGCTTCTCCGTTTCCGGCGATCCGCGCGAACGCGCAGTCCGCGAGGCGGTGTACGGGTGCCTGTGAGGTCCGCCCCCCGGAGGATATGCACGACCATGGTTGATTTTCGCAGTGGTCCCTGTATCCGCGGCCGGGGAAAAACCCCGGACGTGAGATGATGAACCAAAACGGATGACGGCTGTGGTCCGTCGTCCACGGTCCATCGTCTGCCTGCTATAGGCCGGCGTTTTCCCAAGCGGCGACGGATTATCGCGCTTGAGCTCGGGCGCCGGTTCCTTGCGGTCCGCCCATCCCGTTCGTGATGCGGTTCGACCGCACGGCATGTTGCCGACGGAAAATCATCCGGTATTACATCCAATCCTATTCCGGGCATGAAGCCGATTGACAAAAACCGCGTTCCTTCATAGAATTCCCGTGGATTAACAACCGAATAACGTTGAGGTGACCCGCCGCCCGGAAGCCAGGGCATAAAGGTGGAAGCTGGTGCGAGTCCAGCGCTGTACCGCAACTGTGAGTCGGATCCTCCGACAAGCCAGGACGCCTGCCTCGACGATACTCGAAAACCCTTCTCGGATTAAGGAGGTGGAGTATGGCAGACCCGCAATCGCCAGACCCGTAACCCGACCGAAAGGCCGGGTTATTCTTTTTCATGGCAAGTTCGTTCCCTATTTTTCTTTTGGAGGTCTGGATGTTCCGAAAGATTGCATTGCCCATGTTTTTCGTATTCTCGCTTTGCCTGGCGGGATGCGCTCCCATGGCCGCTCCGACTCAGGCTCCACAACCCACCAATGCTCCCCCGACGGCCGAACCGTCTCCGACTCTCGAACCGACGGCCGAGCCCGTTTTTCCATTGACCTTCACCGACGGGGCGGGGCGCTCGGTTACCCTGAAAACCGCTCCCGCGCGGATCGTATCGCTGACCCCCTCCAACACCGAGATCCTCTTCGCGGTCGGCGCCGGCGGCATGGTCGTGGGAAACACTTCCTATTGCGACTACCCGCCCGAAGCCGCAGGGCTTCCGGCGGTGGGCGGTTTCACCGGCGAGTCGATCAGCGTGGAAACCATCGTATCGCTCGCTCCGGATCTGGTGTTGGCCAACGACACCCAGCAGGAAATCGTCATCGCCGCACTGGGGCAGGCGGGGATCGCCGTCGCCGCGCTCAAGGGCGCGTCCTTCGACGATGTCTACGCCAACATCGAGTTGGTCGGAAAAATCACCGGCCACGCCGGGGAAGCCGCCGCCGTGGTCGAGTGGATGAAGGCGCGCACAACGGCCGTGACCGAAGCCGTCTCCGCCGTCCCCGCCGCGGAGCGCCTGTCCGTGTTCTGGGAGGTCTGGGACGAGCCGCTGATGACCGCCGGGCCGGGCACCTTTGCCGGCCAAATGATCGGCCTGGCGGGCGGAGTCAACATCTTCGCTGAGTTGAGCGGGGATTATCCGACCGTCAGCGCCGAGGAAGTGGTCAAGCGCAATCCGGCGGTGATCATGGGGCCGGATTACCACGGCGATAAATTGACCGCCGAGCTCTTGGGATCCCGGCCCGGATGGGGGGAGATCGACGCGGTCGTCAACAACCGCGTGTACCTGATCGACGGGAACATCTGCTCGCGCCCGGGACCGCGCCTGGTGGACGCCTTGGAAGACGTCGCCGAAGCGTTGTACCCCGAGCTGTTCCATTGATCCATGGCTTTCCTCCACCGCAGAGGCGCGGGAAGTAAATCAGGATCCGCGCCTCTGCGGTGGAGCTTTCTTCGGATAGGATTGTATGAGTTCGCGCCGCTTTGCCTTCCTCTTGTTGTTGCTTGTCCTCGCCCTCGCCGCGGTGCTGGTGTTCAGCCTGGGCGTCGGCGCGGTGAATATTCCCCCGGAGCGGGTAGTCGATGTGCTCTTCCATCCGCAGAAGCCCGGTTTGAATCCCGCAGAGGTCGCCATCGTCCGCGATCTGCGCCTGGCGCGGGTCCTCCTGGCGGCGCTGGTCGGAGCCGGGCTGGCCGCGGCGGGCGCCGCCTTCCAAGCGCTGTTCCGCAACCCGCTGGCCGATCCGTACGTGATCGGCGCGTCGAGCGGCGCGGCCCTGGGGGCGACTCTAGCCATCACCCTCGGCTTGACGTGGAACCTGGCGGGCTTCGGTCCCACACCGCTCATGGCCTTCGCCGGTGCCCTGCTGGCGGTCCTGACCGTGTACCTGATCGCCGGCGGGGGCGGGAAAGCCACCGTGATCGGACTGCTCCTGGCGGGAGCGGCGTTGTCGACCGTGCTCTCCTCGGCCGTTTCGTTGCTGATGCTCACCCGCGAGGAGACTCTCCACGAGATCTTCGTCTGGCTGATGGGCGGTTTCAGCGGACGCAGTTGGCCTCACCTGTGGAGCGGCGCGCCCTACCTGGCGGCGGGGATCGCCGCCCTGTGGCTGTTGGCGCGTCCGCTGGATGCCCTTGCCTGCGGCGAGGAAACCGCCCAAACGGTCGGCCTCTCGCTGCCGCGCGCGCGCGGCGTGGTGGTCGCCGCCGCCAGTCTGGCGACCGCCGCCGCGGTGGCCTCCGGCGGGATCATCGGATTCGTCGGACTGGTCTCGCCGCACATCGCCCGGATGCTGTTCGGCGCCTCGCACGGGCGGCTGATCCCCGCCAGCGCGCTCACCGGCGCGCTGCTCACGCTTCTGGCCGATGACTTGGCGCGGGTGCTGCTCGCGCCGATGGAATTGCCGGTGGGCATCGTCACCTCGCTCCTCGGCGGCGCGTTCTTTCTCTTCCTGCTGAAGACGCGCCAGCAGGAACTGCGGAGGGGAGCATGACCGCGCTCGAACTGCGCGATCTTGCCTGCGCGTACGACCGCCGGACGGTGGTGGAACGGATTTCGCTCGAAGCTCGGCCCGGCCAGGTGTTGGCGCTGATCGGCCCGAACGGCGCGGGCAAGAGTACGCTGCTGCGGGCGATGGCCCGCTTGCTCAAGCCGGCACGCGGCAAAGTGATCCTCGCCGGACGCGAGCTCTGGGGTCTCTCGGCGCGCGAAACCGCCCGGCGTCTGGCCTTCGCGGCGCAGAAGGACGGCGATCCCTGGCCGGCGACGGTGATGCAGATCGTCTCCCTCGGGCGGGCGCCGCACCGCGGCTGGCTCCTTCCGCTCACCGGGCGCGACCGCCAAGCCTCCGAGGAAGCGCTTGCCCTGGTCGGGTTGGAGGGCATGGCGGACCGGCTGGCGACGGAGCTTTCCGGTGGCGAGCACCAGCGCATGGTCCTGGCCCGCGTCCTGGCCCAAGAGCCTTCCTTCTTATTGTTGGACGAGCCCACCTCGCATCTCGACTTGAAATACCAGACCGGCATCCTCGGTCTGGTCCACCGGCTGGCGCATCACAACGGGTTGGCGGTCGTCGTCAGCCTGCACGACCTGAACCTGGCCGCGGTCTACGCGGACCGGGTGGCGCTCCTGAGCGGCGGAACGCTGGACGCGCTGGGAACGCCGGCGGAGGTGCTCACTCCGGACCGCCTGACGCGGGCCTACGGCGTTCCTATTCTGGTCACCCGGCACCCGACCAGGGATTCCCTGTTCGTCACGCCGGATTTCGATTCGATGGAGGGTGCCGATGACGCAGAGTGAACCGAAAACCGGCCGCTCCGCGCAAGGGCGGGTTTTGGTGAACACCGGGGAGGGCAAGGGCAAAACCAGCGCCGCGGTCGGAGTCCTCCTGCGGGCGTGGGGCCGCGGGTTGCGCGTGTGCATGATCCAATTCATCAAGTCCGCCGATGTCGGCTCGGGCGAGGCGCAGGCCGCCGCCAAGCTGGGGATCGAGTGGCACATCAGCGGCGACGGCTACGTCTGGCCCGACAGGGATGCGGAGGGATCCAAGCGCTGCGCGGAACGGGGCTGGCAGACGGCGCGGGAAAAAATCTCCGGCGGGGAATACGATCTGGTCATCCTTGACGAGTTCACCTTTCCCCTGCATTTCGGCTGGCTGGATCCCGCCGGGGTTGTCGATTGGCTGGCGCGCAACAAGCCGCCGCGGATGCACCTGATCGTTACCGGCAGGTACGCCCCCGCGGCGCTGATCGAGTACGCCGATACCGTGACCGAGATGAAGCTCATCAAGCACGCCTACGATCAGGGGATCCAAGGGCAGCCGGGAATCGAATTTTAGGGAACCCTTGCCGACCCTAAGGGTCGGCAAGGGTTGGCCGCCGCGGAAGATGGAGAGAACGCCTTGTCGCTGGAGAACTTGATCGCAAAGATCCCGCCCTTCGACGCCGCCGCAGCGAAAGCAGCGGGCGCACGGCAGGACCGGCTGACCAAACCGCCGGGAAGCTTGGGCCGGCTGGAAGAGCTGGCGATTCAGCTCGCAGGCATCACCGGCGCCGAACTGCCCGTGATCCGGGATAAGGTTGTCATCGTCATGGCCGCGGATCACGGGGTTACGGACGAGAGAGTCAGCGCCTATCCGCGGGAGGTCACCGCGCAGATGGTGGCCAACTTCCTGCGGGGAGGCGCGGCGATCAACGTGCTGGCCAGCGCCGCCGGCGCCCGCGCGGTGTTCGTCGATATGGGCGTCGCCGCCGATATTCCCCCGCACGACCAACTGCAGAGCAGAAAGATCGCCCACGGAACGGCGAACATGGCGCTGGGTCCGGCGATGACGCACGGGCAGGCGTTGGAATCCGTCCTGGCCGGTGTGGAAGTGGTCGAAGCGGAAATCGCTCGCGGCGCAGACATCGTCGGCACGGGCGAGATGGGCATCGGCAACACGACCGCCGCCGCCGCAATCGCCTGCGTGTTGACGGGAGCGCCGCCAAGCAGGATCGTCGGGCGCGGCACGGGCATCGATGACGGGCGATTGAAGCGCAAGGCCGCCGCCGTCGAGCGGGCCCTATCGGTGAACAAACCCGACCCGCGCGACGGCCTGAACGTGCTTGCCAAAGTGGGAGGGTTCGAGATCGGCGGCCTGGCGGGCGTGATCCTGGGCGCGGCCGCCCGCCGAAAACCGGTGATGCTGGACGGATTCATCGCCACGGCGGCGGCTATGATCGCCGCCGCCATCGCCCCCGCGTGCCGGCCGTACCTGCTTTCGGCGCACCGAGCCGGGGAATCCGGGCACGGCAGGATGCTCGAGAGCCTCGGGTTGCTCCCTCTGCTCGACCTCAACCTGCGCCTCGGCGAAGGAACCGGCGCGGCACTCGGGATCGCACTGGCCGAAGCCGCCTGCCGTCTCCAGGCGGAGATGGCGACGTTCGACGAGGCGGGAATTTCCGGTAAGGCATGAAATACCTTCTGGCTGCGTTCCGTCTGCTGACCATATTTCCCGTCCCGGAGTACAGCCGGCCGCGAAATGGCGACTCCGGGCGCGCGGCGGTGTGGTTCCCCTTTGTCGGCCTGTGCTTGGGCGCGCTTGCCGCCGCGGTCTTTCTCCTGGCGGGCCGGTTCGGCCCGCCGCCGATGGCCGCCGCGCTCGCGCTTCTGGCGTGGGCCGTTATGACCGGCGGCTTGCACCTCGACGGGTTGGCCGATTGCTGCGACGGAATATTCCATCCCGGCGGCTCGGAACGCCGCCTTCAAATCATGAAGGATCCGCATCTCGGCGCCTTCGGTGCGGCGGGCCTCATGCTCCTTTTGTTGATGAAGTACTCGGCGCTGGTTTCCATCGCGCCGGAGCGGGCCCCCGCCGCGCTGATCCTCGCCGCCAGCCTGGGGCGCTGGTGCATCCTCCTTGCCGGTGTGACGCGGCCCGCCCGCGCCGATGGCATGGGAGCGGATCTGCACGCCGGGCTGAAGAAATCCACCCTGATCCTGGCCGCGCCGATCCCCCTCGCGGCGGCGGTCTGGCTGGGCGTTCCCGGCCTGCTGGCGCTCGGGGCGGGCCTGGCGGTTGGGTTAGCCGTACGGCGCATCGCGCGGAGGAACTTGGGCGGGGTCACCGGCGACGTCTTCGGCGCGGTCGTGGAAACCGTGGAAACCGCGGCGCTGACGGCGGCCGCGCTCACGCCATGAATCCGCCCGTCGTCATCGGTCTGCTCCTGGACTGGCTTCTCGGCGATCCGCTGAACCGGTTCCACCCGACCGCTTGGATGGGCGGATTAATCGCCGCCGCCGACCGGATCCGGCCTTACGGCCGGCCGGCGCTCGAGTTCATCGCCGGCATCGGGTTGACTCTGCTGGGAACGGCGCTCACCGGAATGATTGGGTGGGTGCTGACCGAATGGTTCGATTCCTTTCCCGCCCCGCTCGGGTGGCTGGCATCCGCAGTGATCCTAAAGGCATCCGTTTCGTTGCGCGGCTTGGACCGCGCCGCGGGCGAAGTGCAGATAGCCTTGGAATCGCGCAACCTGGCCGAAGCGCGCCGGAAATTATCCCGGCATCTGGTCAGCCGCGAAACCGCGCTGCTCGCGGAATCCCAGGCGGCGGGCGCGGCGGTCGAATCGGTCGCCGAAAACGCGTCCGACGGCGTCGTTGCTCCGATGTTCTTTTTCGCCGTCGGCGGGCTTCCGGCCGCGCTGGCCTACCGCTTCGTCAACACCGCCGACTCGATGCTCGGCTACCGCGATCCGCCGCGCGAGTGGTACGGGAAGTTTCCGGCGCGCCTGGACGACCTGTTGAACTTCATCCCCTCGCGCCTGACGGGCTTGCTGCTGACCGCCGCGGCGTTTCTCGCGCGCGAAAACGGCCCGCGGGCATGGCGGATCATGCGCCGCGATGCGCGACTCGCCGCCAGCCCGAACGCCGGCGTGCCGACGAGCGCGATGGCGGGTGCGCTGGGCGCGAGGCTCGAGAAGGCCGGACACTATTCGCTCGGAGGGGAATTCCCCTCCCCCTCGGCCGGCGAGATCCGTCGGGCGCGCCGACTCCTTCAAATCGCATCGATCCTGGCCGCCACCTTCCTGTTTCCGCTGCCCGCCGCGGGATGGTGGAAATAATCATGGATGTCCGTGCGCCGCGCGGCCCGGAGGAACACGGCGGGATCGACAGCGCCGAGCTCGAAGCGCTCGGCCTCCGGCCCGAATCCATCATCGATTTCAGCTCCAATGTCAACCCGTTCGGGCCGTTTCCGGGCGTCCGCGAGGCGCTGGAGACCGTCCGATTGGACCGGTACCCCGACCGGGAATCGCATGCCCTGCGCCGCGCGCTTGCCGCCCGGATCGGCGTGCCGCCCGATCAAATCCTCGCCGGCAACGGCGCGGCGGAGCTGATCGGCCTGGCGGCGTCCGCCTTCCTCCGGCCCGGCGACGAAGTCCTGATTCTCGCGCCGACGTTCTCCGAATACGAACGCGCTTCCCGGCGGATGGGCGCCCGTCCGCGCTTTTGGACCGCGTCGGCCGAGGACGGCTTCCGGCTGGATCCCTCCCTGTTGGCGAAAAAAAACGCCGCCACGGAGTATCGCGCCGTGTTCTTGTGCAATCCGAACAACCCCACCGGACAACTCCTCGCGGCGGAGGTTATCGCGGCCTGGGCGGAGGCGCATCCCGAAACGCTGTATGTCGTCGACGAGTCGTACCTCGCTTTCGTCCCCGGGATCGAATCCGTCCTGCGCCACCCGCACCGGAACGTCCTGGCGTTGCGCTCGATGACCAAGGATTACGCCCTCGCCGGATTGCGCCTGGGATACGCCGTCGGGGCGGAGGAAACCGTCCGGGCCATGGCCGCCGTCCGTCCGCCGTGGAACGTCAACGCCTTCGCCCAGGCGGCCGGATTGGCGGCGTTGGAGGAAGAGCAGTTCCTGCGCAGAACACTGGAACGATTGCAGGTGGAAAAAAACAATCTGCTTGCCGGGCTGGAAGGGCTCGGGTTTGCCCCCGTACCGTCGCGGACTCATTTCTTCCTTCTCCCCGTCGGGGACTCCGCGGCGTTCCGCGCCCGGCTCCTGCCGCGCGGGATCGCGGTGCGCAATTGCGCCTCCTTCGGCCTGCCCGAGAACGCGCGCCTCGCCACCCGGACCGGGGAGGAAAACGCCAGGCTGCTCGCCGCGCTGGCCGGGATGCCTCGCGATGAAGGCTGAGCCCCTGACGGTGTTCCTCGTCCGCCATGGGCGGACCGCCTGGAACCGGGAAGGCCGGTTCCAGGGATGGAGCGACGCGCCGCTCGACGACGAGGGGCTGGAGCAAGCCAAATTCCTCGGGCGCCGCCTGGCCGGCCGGCCGCTGGACGCCGTGTACTCCAGCGATTTGATCCGCGCCGCGGCGACCGCGCGGATCATCGCCGGCCGGCGCGGCTGCCCGCTCCGCGCCGATCCGCGCCTGCGGGAATTGTCGTTCGGCGATTGGGAGGGAAAGACCTTCGCCGAAATCGCCGAGAGTCATCCGGACCAATTCCGGGCGTGGCGCCGGGATCCGACGGCCAATGCGCCGCCCGGCGGCGAGACCCTGGCGCAACTCGCCGCCCGCACCGGGTCGGTTTGGGGAGATTTACGGGCGCTTCAATCGCCGCGGCATGTCGCCGTCGTCGCGCACGGAGGATCGCTCCAAATGCTCATCTGCATCGCGCTCGATCTCCCGCCGGAGCGGTACCGGCAGTTTCCGCTCCGTCCCGGGTCGCTCTCCGAACTCGCCGTGCATCCCGAGGGGGCGGTTCTGAACCGCCTGAACGAGGCGGCCGATGGCTGCTAAAACGCTCATGCTGCAGGGGGCCGGCTCCTCGGTCGGGAAGAGCCTGCTTTCCGCCGCGCTATGCCGCATCTACGCCCGCCGCGGGGTTCGGGTTGCGCCGTTCAAGGCTCAGAATATGTCGAACAACGCGGCCGTCTGCGCCGACGGGGGCGAGATCGGACGCGCCCAGGCGCTGCAGGCCGCGGCCGCCGGCCTGCCTCCTGCTACGGATATGAATCCTGTCTTGATCAAGCCGGAGGCGGATGCGCGTTCCCAAATCGTCCGGATGGGCAGGCCGTGGCGGACGCTCGCCGCGAAGGAGTACTATCGGGAAAAACTGATCTTGTGGGAGACCGTCCGCGCCGCTTTGGATCGGCTGCGCGAATCCTTCGAGCTGGTCGTCATCGAGGGAGCCGGCAGCCCGGCCGAATTGAACCTGCGGGAAGGCGACATCGTCAATATGGCCGTCGCCCGCTACGCCCGCTCCCCCGTCCTGCTTGCCGGCGACATCGACCGGGGCGGAATCTTCGCCCAACTCCTGGGTACGTTGTGGCTTCTCGAACCGGAAGATCGCGCGCTGGTGAAAGGTCTGCTGGTCAACAAGTTCCGCGGCGACCGTTCTCTGTTCGACGGGGGTGTCCGCGTTCTGGAGGAGCGGGGAGGCATTCCGGTCCTCGGCGTCGTCCCCTTTCTGCCCGCGCTTTCGCTTCCGGAGGAGGACGCCGTTGCGGTGGAGACGGACCGCGGAGGCTCGCCGGGCGGCGCGGAATGCGTCGAGATCGCCCTGATCGCCTTTCCGCGCATCGCCAACTTCGACGAGTTCGATCCGCTGCGCGCCGAAGCGGGCGTGCGCTTGCGGTATGTGAAAACCGCCGCGGAATTCGGAAACCCGCGGGCCGTCATCCTTCCGGGGACGAAGAGCACGATCGCCGACCTGGCCTGGATGCGCCGGAGCGGCCTGGCCGAGGCCGTTGTCCGGTTCGCCGCAAACGGCGGGGCGGTCGCCGGGATCTGCGGTGGATACCAAATGCTTGGCCGGATTATCCGCGATCCCGCGCATATGGAATCGAGCGCGGAGGAGGCGGCGGGCTTGGGATTGTTGCCGGCGGAAACGGTTTTTACCGGCGGGAAAGCGACGTTTCAATCCCGGGCGCAAGCAGCTTCCGGCCCCGGATGGCTGCAGTCGGTCGCGGGTGAACGGCTGGGGGGCTACGAGATACACTCCGGAGAAACCGCCGCCGCGGAGGGCGTCTGGCTGACGATCACGGAGAGGAACGGCGCGGCTGTCCGCATTCCGGCCGGAGCGGCCGATCCGCAAGGGCGCATTTGGGGCTGCTCTCCGCACGGCTTGTTCGGCAATCCGCGCTTCCGCCGCGGCTGGCTGCGCAGCCTGGGCTGGCGGGGAGCGGGGTCCGCGCTGTCCGCGAACGTCGAGCAAGGCTTGGAAGCCTTGGCCGATGCGGTGGAGGATGCGCTGGATATGGAACGCCTGGAGAAGATCCTATGGGAAAGCTGACCCTTATCCTGGGAGGCGCGCGCAGCGGAAAGAGCGCCCATGCCCGGCGGCTGGCGGAGGAACGCGGCGGGCGGGTTGTATACGTGGCCACCGCCGAAGCCGGCGACGACGACATGCGCGCGCGGATCCGGCGGCATCGGAGCGAGCGCCCGGCGGGGTGGACGACGCTCGAGATCCCGCGCGGCGTCGCGGAAGTTTTTACGAAGGATCCTCCGCAGGCCGATGTGATCGTTCTGGATTGCATCACCCTGCTGGTGAGCAACGCGATGCTGGCGGGAACGGAAAACGAGGATCCGCTGGACGAATCCGCCGCGGAAGGGCGGGTGGAGTCTGAACTAAACGGTTTGCTGCGCGTCGTCGAAAACGGATCCGCAGATTGGATCGTGGTCACCAACGAAGTTGGATCGGGGCTTGTCCCGCCCTACCCGGCGGGACGGCTGTACCGCGACCTGCTGGGGCGGGCCAACCAGCGGCTGGCGGCCCGGGCGGAAGAAGTTTATTGGATGGCGGCGGGTATTCCACTTCCGATCCATTCCTTCCGAAACGCGCCGTCCGCACCTTCCGCCGGCACCAGATCCCGCGCCTGTTCCTGAGCGACGGCCGGGCCTTCTATGAAGGCATAAGCGCCGCCGGCGGATCCGACAAGCGCATCCTCGGCGGCCCGGTTTGGCCGAGGGGCGAGGACCGGGTGAGCATGGTGTGGGATCCGCGGCAGGCGAACCACCAGACGGGCGATATCCTCGTTTGCCCGGGGACCGATCCCTCTTGGACTTCCCGCTCTCTGGACCATCGCACGACCGACCATAGACGATAGACCATCGGAAAACCGACGATAGACGATGGCCCCCCCCCCGACAAAGACATTTGTGGGCAGGCATCGACCATCGACCGTCGTCAATTGTTGAAATGCTTCCTATGCCCGCGGCCGCGAAAAAAAATTCGGACACGATATGAGGAACTCGGACGATCAGCGGCGATGGTCGATTGTCGATGATCGGGTCTTCAAACGGCCATGGTCCATCGTCCATGGTCGATGGTTGGATCTCGCCTTCGTCGGATATGGGTACAATGGTGGGATGATCGAGCTCCGCAACGTCCAGAAGGTCCTCGGCGGCAAGACCGTCCTCGACATCCCCGAGCTCGCCGTCGGCGCGGGCGAAACGGCGGGCGTGTTCGGGCTCGAGGACAGCGGCCGCGACGCGTTGTTCGCCCTGCTGATCGGCCGCATCCGCCCGACGCTCGGCACGGTCAGGCTCGGCGGAGCGGACCCCGCGCAGTCCCGGGAGCGGTTCAGCCGCCTCTCGGGAATCGTGTTCACCGAAGACGCGCTGTATAAAAACCTTTCCGCGCGCGCCAATCTGGAATTTCAAGCGGATTTATTCGGAACGCCGAAAGCCAGGATCGATGAGGTCCTGGCGCAGGTCGGGCTGGCGGACCAGGAATCGGTATCCGCCGGAAAATTGCCGCCGGGTTTACAGCGTCGGCTGGCCTTCGGGCGCGCCGTCCTTCACCGGCCGAAGGCGCTGGTCCTTGAGGAACTCTTTGCCCGCTGCGATGAAGCCACGATCATGCTCCTGGAAAGTTTGGTCCGGGCTGAGGCGGAGAGCGGAACCGCCGTCCTGCTGCTGTCGAGTACGTCCGCCCGGCTGGCACCGCTATGCTTCCGGATCTATAACCTCCAACAGGGGCGCCTGCTGGAAACCAAGTTCGAATCGGAGGATGCCGGACGCCGGGCCTTCAAACTGCCGGTAAAACTTGAAGATAAAGTCGTCCTGCTCAATCCCGTCGAAATCCTCTATGCCGACGCTGGCGAAGGCCGGATTTCCCTCGTCACCCCCGAGGGACGGTTGCCGACGCAGTACACGCTGGCCGATCTGGAAAACAAACTATCTCGCAGCGGCTTCTTCCGGGCCCACCGCAGCATCCTGGTGAATCTGCAGCACGTCAAGGAAGTGATTCCCTACACCCGCAACAGTTACAGCATCCGCCTGGACGATGCCGCGGGGACGAAAATCCCGCTGAGCAAGTCCGCGGCCGCGGAACTCAAGGCCTTTTTCGGCTATTAACCGCGTTCCATTCATCACCTGTTTTGCTTCATTCAACCTCTCCCAAGCGCCTTCGGGCGCTTTTTTGTTGCGGGTTATTGGGAAGATTTCTATATTGAAATCGCGGATTGCCTCCTCCTCTCTCCTCCCCCATTAGCGCAGCTAATGGGGGAGGAAGAAACCCGAAGCCTCCCTCGCAAGAAGACAGACGGGGGTAGACAAAAGCAGAATCCTCCCCCGTTTAGTGGTTTTCTAAACGGGGGAGGATAGAGGAGGGGGGAATAGGAGAAACGAAGATGGCCTACGAACCGAATTCGAACAAGCAGGCACGGAACGAGATGCAGGAAAACCGGCGCGCGGCGAATAGCGCCGTCTGGATCCCCGTCGGCACGGGGGCGGGTGTCGCTCTGGGGCTCGCTTTGGGGAATCTCGCCCTGGGCATCACCATCGGGGCGGGGATCGGCGTCGTGATCGGGATCGCCATGAGCGTCAGCCGCATGGGCGCGGAAATGGAAACCGCTGAAACCCCCGGCAGGCGGTGGATCTACGTGATCGCGGCGATCGGCGGGGTGGCGGTTCTGGTCGGCATGATCATCCTCTTCGAGTTGATTGCACGGTGATGCCCCCTCCCTTCCCTCCCCCGTCAGCTTGGCTGACGGGGGAGGAAGACAACCGAAGCCTCCCCCGCAAGAGAGCTGACGGGGGAGGAAGAAACCCGAAGCCTCCCCCACAAGCAAGCTGACGGGGGAGGAAGACAACTGAAGCCTCCCCCACAAGCAAGCTGACGGGGGAGGACAAAAGCAGAATCCTCCCCCGTTTAGTGGTTTTCTAAACGGGGGAGGATAGAGGAGGGGGAAGGAGAAAATCATGAACGCCATCGAAACGCACGAACTGAGCAGGGATTTCGGAACCGTGAAAGCGGTCGACCGGATCACGTTCTCCGCCGCGGCGGGCGAGCTCTTCGGCTTCCTCGGGCCCAACGGCGCGGGCAAGACGACCACCATCCGGATCCTCACCGGCCAACTGCGGCCGACCTCCGGGAGCGCGAAGGTGGCCGGATACGACGCGGTCACCGAACGGGCGGAGCTCAAGCGGCGGATCGGCGTCGTCTTCGAATACCAGAACCTCTACGAGCGGATGTCCGCGATCGAAAACCTGCACTTCATCGCCGACCTGTACGGCGCTTCCCGCAAGCGGGTCGCGCAGGTGCTGGAGCAGGTGGGGCTGGCGGAGCGGGCGTGTGAGCCGATCAAGCGCTTTTCCAACGGTATGAAACAGCGTCTGCTGATCGCGCGGGCGCTGATCCCCCGTCCGCAAGTGCTCTTCCTCGACGAGCCGACCCGCGGGCTGGATCCCGCTGTGGCGCGCGACGTCCGCTCGATTATCGCCGGCCTGGCCCGGAGCGGCACGACGGTCTTCCTCACCACACACTACATGGAGGAGGCCGACCGGCTCTGCGCGCGGGTGGCGATCCTCGACCGCGGGCGGATCGTCGCCATGGATGCGCCGGCCGCCCTTAAAGCCGCGCATGGCGGGCCGCAGGGGACCTTGGAGGACGTATTCCTCAAACTCACCGGATCCCCGATGCCCGTGGAACCGCAGTAATAGTGTTTTCTTTTCACAAATCGAAAGGGTATCATGGTTGCGGCGATGAAAAATATTCTGGAATATCTGCGGGTCGTCGGCGTGCTGGCCCGGAAGGACATCGTCCAGGGAATTAAGAACAGGAACATCCTGGTGCTGTTCTTCTCGGTCGCGTTCCTCATCCTCTTCTACAAAGCGCTTCCCTCGCTGTCCGCCGGCAAAAATCCGATCTCCGTTTTCATCTATGATGCCGGCAACTCCGCGTACACCGGCCGCCTGGAAGAAGCTTCGGGGTTGGAGGTGAGATCGGATTTTCCCTCCGAAGAGGAGATGAAGCGCCGTCTGGCGCTGGGCGATCGCCCGGAGCTCGGCCTGGTGATCCCGGCCGGCTTCGACGACATCGCGGCGGGGGGCGACGCGCCGCCCCTGCGCGGCATCGTCGCCTACTGGCTGAGCGGGGAAGAGGTCGCCGGGCTGAAGGCCGAAGTGGAAGAAGCGATCGCCGCCGTTTGGGGTACGGGCGTATCCATCGCGATCGACAAAAGCGTCGTCTATGGGCCGGTGGACGACGAGGGCGCCGGAACCCAGGCCGCGATGGCGCTGATCTTTTCGCTGACGATGATCGGGATCAGCCTGGTGCCGCACCTGATGTTTGACGAGAAGCAGGCTCGCACGCTCGACGTGCTGCTTGTCTCTCCGGCGAGCGCCACCCAGATAGCGGCGGGGAAGCTGCTGGCCGGCTTGTTCTACTCCGGCACGGTGGCTGCGCTGGCGGTGATCGTCAACCACAGCCTGATCGTCCATTGGGGGCTGTTTCTGGTTATTTTGGCGGTGTATGCGATATTTTGCGTGTCGATGGGGCTGATCCTCGGAACCGCGATGGAATCCCGGGCCCAATTCGCCGTCTGGGCCTGGCTGATCATCCTGCCGCTGTTCATGCCGGTCATCCTCTACCTGCTGCGCGAGTTGATCCCCGACGCGGTCATGCGCGTGCTGCCCGTTATCCCCTCCGTCACGGCGTATCTCGCGATGCGATACGTATTCGCCCAGCCGATCACGCTCGGCGCGCCCCTGCTGGGGCTGGGCTGGGTTATCGTTTGCACGGGAATCGAGCTTGCGGTCGTCTCCTGGCTGTTGCGGCGGAGGGATCGGGCGGACGAATCCAAGCTCAGGAAAAAGAACGGCGTTCCCCCCGCACAAGTACAGCCGGAGGAAGCATTCCGCCCGCCGGCGCGCACGACTCCGCAGGAAGATTCCGGGACGAAGAACGATGCGCCGGAATCTTCCTGCGGACGCGCTGCTCTGCGGATCACGGCGGCGATCGCGCTCAAGGACGTGCGCGAAGCATTCCGCAACCGGCTCATCTTTTCGGTGATGATCGGTACGGCGTTCCTGGCGGTCAACGGGAGCCTGTTGCCGGCGCTGATCAACCGGGGCAGCCCGCCGTCGGCGGTCGTCTTCGACGAGGGAAAATCGGCCGCTTTCCGAGAGGCGGTCGGGGAGATCGACGGCCGGCTGGTGGCGGCGGCATCGCGCGAGGATATGGAAATGCGGGTTGTGGAGGCCACCGGCATTTGGATCGGGTTCGTGCTCCCGGCTGATTTCGACGCGCTTGTGCAAAGCCGGGCCGAGATCCGGCTCGAAGCCTACGCCGCGCACTGGGCGGATCCGGAAAAAACCGCGCAGGATGCCGTCCATTTTTCCGAACAACTCAGCCTTGCCGCATCCACCGATGTGAAGATCACCATGGCCGAGGAGGGTTTGTATCCGTCGGCTGATTCCTCAGGGCGGCCGCTGATCAACCTGCTCACCCAGATCCTGATGCTGGCGGTGGTCGGATTCGCGATCGTGCCGCTGCTTTTCGTGGAGGAGAAGGAATCGCGCACGATGGACATCCTCAGGGTCTCCCCCGCAGGGTACGTGCAGATCTTGGTCGGCAAGCTGCTCGCCGGGATGACCTACGGCCTGTTTGTCGGGATCGTGATCGCGCTGATGAACCTTAAGCAGATCGTCCACTGGGACGTTCTGGCGTTGACCCTGTTCCTCGGTGCGCTGTTCGTGGTCTCGGTCGGAACGCTGGTCGGCGTGCTGGCGGATTCGCCGACCGCCGCGGCGTTCTGGGGCAGCCCGCTCTTCATTCTCGTGGTCCTCCCGTTGCTCTTCGAAACCTTCTTAGTCGGAGTCTGGCCGGCTTGGCTGACGGATCTGCTCTCCTGGTTTCCGACTTCCGTGATCATGCGCATGTTCCGGCTCGCGATCGCGGGCGAAGCGCCGGCGCAGATGGTGTGGCAGTCCGCCGCGGTGCTGGCGGCCGTCTCGGCGGTTTTCTACGCGTTGGCGGGATGGATCATGCGGAGGAAGCACGGCGTGTAGGATTCGACCGTCGACCATCGGCAATCGCAAAACCCCTCCCCTTTATCCCCTCCCCATCATGGGGAGGGGGAATTTTTTACCGTCAGCGGTTTTATGCAATCGCAACTCTCGGAAGCCGGACATGTTGAGGGTGTCGCCGGTAGGCAGGGGGCGGCTCGTGGCCGGGAAGGCACTAACCGGGCTGGCAACCTGCGCCGCAGCCGATCTTGCGGTAATCCTCTGGTAACTGCCGAAGATTGTCCATGTGAATTCGGAATGCCGGCGGCAATTACGGCTTGCTGTTTTTGGGAAACCGGTCCCTCCCCAACAGGAGAGGGGCCGGCGATAGCCGAAAGTCGATGGTCGTGTTTTATGCCCAGGTGACCCCGCCCATTCCCGGATGAACGTATAGACCGGCGGCGGGGAGGACGGCGCTGGTGCAGCGCGTAGCCTGGATCCCGTACGAACCGGCGCGCAGGGTGAAATCCCTCCGCTGTCCGGTAAGGATGGATCCGCCGCCATCTTCCGTGGCGTAGAGCTTGGTCCACGAGCCGCCCGGGGGAAGGATATCGATCCAGCAGATACTGAACGGGTGGTTATTCTGAATGTAGAAATCCACGTCGTTGGCGATCAGCTGGTAGCGATACGCTGGATCGGCGCCGATCGCCCGGTCGTGCTCCTCATACAGCGTCGACATCGCGCAATCATTAATCTGAACATCGTAATACCCTGCGAGGATGCTCACGCTGAATGTGCCGTTTATAATGATGACTCCGCTTAATCGGTTGGCACCCCAGGCGGTCTCCTCCTTCCCGCGGATGAAAACTGCACACAGGGTGATGAGAACCTGGTTCTCAATCACGTAGGTGACGGTCGGCAGGGGCGGGGTTTCGCGCACAGGCAGAGTCCCGGCCGGGCCGCTGATCGTCGAACTGCCGCCGAAGGCCCAGCATTCCGTTCCGTCGCCGGTGCGCGCGACGTAGTAATCCGGGATCTCGGGGACGGCGCGGGCGATCAGGGTGACGGTCTCGCCCTCGGCGATCCGGGCGACCCACTCATAGAGCTTCCAATCCGGTCCTTTCACGCAGCTGAGGTCCTGCCCGGCGGTCATCGTCACCGGCTCGGCGGTGAAGGTTGCGGTGAGCGACGAAGTGAAGGTGGCCATGAGAGTCTGGGCCGGCTCCTGGGTCGTGGTGGCCGAGGCATCTGCGGAGGTTTGGTTTTGGCCATCTCCGTCCGGGGTGGCGGTGACGACCACCACCTGGGGGGGGCCGGCGGGCGCGGCCGCCTCCAGGATGCACCCTCCGCTCAATAAGGCGGCGCTGATGAAGGCAATCGCGCGAAGGGTTTCCGGTGTTTTCATGGTTCCTCTCCTCTACGGGTGGGAGTCGGGTCGTTCACCTATTATGTATCAATGGACCCCGATTCGTATACGGTTTTTGGCTTGGAAAAACGAATTCTGGAGGGAATCTGGAGATTCTTATGAAGGATGGACCGGAGCCGGGAATTTTCCGGAAACGAGTCGTCCTGGGCCGCGCGGTCCGGCATGGCACCCTTCATGAAGCATCGCCCCGCCGGCGGCATGCGAATCGCCCTCCGGGCATCCGCCGCCATGGGCGACGAACCCTCCTCCTTGGTCCACGCTTCAGGAGATCGTCACGGTTACCCTGGCCGGCGAGATGGCGACGGCTTCGGCGGAGAAGATCAATTTGTAGTTTGTCTCATAACTTTCGTGCGCCCGGAAGTCGTACAGCCCGGCTTGCACCGTGAAGTGCATCGTTTTTCCGTCGCGCAGGGCGTCATCGTACATGCCGGTGATATCCTGCCAAGAATCCTCCCCGTGGCGGGAATACTGGATCCAGTAGACGTCTTTTCCGGATTGGTTGAGGATCGCGAACGTTACCAGCGCGTTGACTTTCACGATCCGCGATTGTTCCAGTGGCCCGATGGGCGTATTCTCCGCCTCGAACAATTTCCCGCCGAAGCAATCGGCGATCTGCACGTCGTAAAATCCCGACATCAGGACGAACCCGAAGGTCAAGCCGGGCGCGCCGGCTCCGGCGGGGAGCAGATTGGGTCCCCATTGTTTTCCGGGCGGCTGGCGAACGGTTACATCGCAGATTTTCAGGCCGGTCTGGTTCTCGACCTGGAAGTAGATCTCGTGCAGCGGCGGGGCCTCCAATTCCGGCAGTCCCCGGGGATCGCCGTCGATCCTGCCGCCGATGCTCGACGCCCAGCATTCCGTTCCGTCGCTTTTCCGGACGTAGTAGTAATCCGGCCAATCGGGCGTCGAGCGCGCGGTCAGGGTGACCGTCTCCCCCGGCTGGATCATGGCCACCATGTCGTACAGGATCCAGTGCGGACCTTTCGCGCAGTTCAACGGCTGGCCGGCGGTCATCGTGACCGGTTTGGAGGGCGTCGGATACGGGGTTTTGATCGCAGCCTCTGCCGCCCCAGGCGCAAACCCGGAGGCGACGGCGCTCTGAGCCGCGGAATCTTCCTTGGCCGCTGGCTGAGGCTTACAGGCGCTTCCGGCCAGCAGGATCATCAGGGGGAAGAACAGGCGTGCGGATCGATGTTTTCCATTTCTCATGGCGCCTCTCCATCGCAATCGTGGGTACCGGGTCTTTGGAATATTATGACTCCCTCTCGGCGCGGTGTCTACAAAATAGGAGTGGAGTACCTGGATCGGCCGGCCGCGGGACGGATATCTGATAAACCGAGGAAGTATCTTCTGACGATTGACCGTCGACCATCGTCGATTTTGTTCCCCGGTTGGGATTCCCTGTCGGTATGCTGAAGTGCCGAAGGCGGGAAGGTTTCGCCTGCCAACCGGTTTCATAGAATGGAGTCTGCGGGGTTTAGGAGGGATCGATAGGATCGGAGGCTCGACGATGGTCCATGGTCGATAGCCCATCGTCGGTTTTTCCATGGTCGATGGTCTGTTCCTATCCCAGCTTCCTGACGATCCCGTTGCCTACGGCCCAGACTTCGCCTGCCATCCGCTCGATGAAATACCGGTCGTGCACCGCGGCCAGGACGGTCCCCGGGAAGGCGCGCAACGCCTCTTCGAACCGCTCCCGGGAGGGGATATCGAGGTGGTTGATCGGCTCGTCGAGCAGGAGGAAGTTGCTGCCGCGGGCCGCCAGCAGCGCCAGCTGCAGCCGGGCGCGTTCGCCGTAGGAAAGCGAGCCGACCGGGGTGAAGACGTCGTCGCCGGAGAAGAGGAAGCAATGCAGGAAGCGGCGGGCGTCGGTCTCGTCGGCGGCGATCTCGGCCTGGACGGTTTGGAGCGCGTCCTTGCCCGGATCGAGTGTTTCCTGCTCCTGGGCTATGAATCCGATCCGCACGTTGGACCCGATCCGCACCCGGCCGGCGAGCGGCGGCAGCGCGCCAGCGATCGTCCGCAGTAGGGTCGTCTTGCCGCTGCCGTTGGCGCCGGTGATCACCGCCCGCGCGCCGCGCCACAGCTGGAGATTGACTCCCTCGAGGATAACGGTGTTGGAATACCCTGCAGAGAGGCTCTCGAGTGAAAGGACGAAGTTCCCGGAGGCGGCTGGCTCGAACTCCAGCTTCATCCCCCACTCCCAGCCGGGTTTTTCCACGCGGTTTTCGGCGAACAAGCGCTCGATCCGGCGCTCGATCTGCTTGGCGCGCTTCACCGTCCCCGCACCGCGGTTGGCGAAGAATCCGCGCGCGAATTTGTCCCCCGAATCCGCCTTGCCGCCTTTGCGGAAGCGGGCGATCCCCCGCAAATGGACTGCCGCGCTGCGCAGTTCGGCGATCTGCGCCTCCTGGTCGGAATACGCCTGCGCCAGGCGTGCGCGTTCGGCGGCTTTCGCCCAGCGGTAGGCGGAGTAGTTGCCCTCGTACTCCCGGATCGCGCGGGTCCGCTCGTCCAGTTCCAGGATCCGGGTGACCGCCCGGTCGAGGAAAGCCCGGTCGTGGGATACCACCAGTGCAACGCCGCGAAATCCGTTCAGCCACTTTTCGAGCCATTCGAGCATCGCCAGATCGAGGTAGTTGGTCGGTTCGTCGAGCAGCAGCAGCTGAGGATGCCCGAGCAGCACGCCGGCCAGCGCCAGGCGGGTCTTCTGCCCGCCGGAGAGGGTGGAGATTTTTTCCCCGGAAGGGATATGGTCCAAACCGAGCGCGGCCAGCGCGTCGATCGCCGCGCCGGATCCCTCGCCGGCGGCGGCGAGCCGACTGAGCGCCTGGTCGTAGGCCGTGTGCAGTGAGGTGTCACCCGGCAGCTGCGCCAAAGCCGCCGCCAGGCGTTCCACCTTGGCGGTGAGCCGGGGCAAGTCGCCTTGGGCGCGGTCCAGATACCCGGCGAGGGTCTCGTCGGGCGGAAGGACGAGCCCCTGCGGGAGGTATCCGATGCGCAGGGCGTTCGGCTTGCGGACGGAGCCGGAATCGGGGGAATCGATTCCGGCCAGGATCCGCAGCAGGGTGGTTTTTCCGCAGCCGTTGGGGCCGACCAGGCCCGCGCGCTCGCCCGGATTGAGGCTGAGGGTGACGCCGTCGAGGATGACGTTGTCGCCGTAGGTTTTTCGGATTTGAGTGGCGGTTAGCATATCGACCTGTGGTGAGAAAATAAAAACCGTGGGCAACGCTCCACGGCCGAGCCGCGCGAATCGTTCCGCCGCGGCGAAGGGGGAAGTGCCCGGAAAAATCGGTTTACAGGTCGCTGCCAGCCATGGGGAGGAATCCTTTCGATGATTCTCCGGAGAGTATACCACGGCGCGGGCGCAGGGAAACCGGGCGAGAGATCGAAGCCGGATTGTCTTGAGCGGCCTTCCCGCTTCAATGGAAAGCGAGAATTGACCCGGAGTGTGACGGACCGTTTCCGGAAATGGTAGGGGTATACTGGATACGGCATCCGGCGGATTCCCGCTGGGATTATCCACATGCCTCAGAGGATTAACATAAACCGGACATTTCCAATTTCCAATCGGTTTGTTGAAAAAGAAACGTATCTTCTCAGCCCGATTCAAGGATAGGAAGAATCGCCGAAAAACACGTGCCGATTTTCCTCCCCCCATCCCAGCTTTACAGTTGGATGGCTTCAGACAAATGCATCTCTTCATCCGCACAGGTTGGGTCGGGGAAACGGTCCCGGCGCGATTCCAGGAAAAATGACCGAACCTATTCCGAGGCACCTGGCCCGAGCGCCTGTCCCGAGCGCTTGTCCCGCGCGAAGCGAGGGAAAGCGAGGGAAGGACGAATGAGGGGGAGGTTGAGGAGATAATAGGAGTCATTCGATGCCGGAGAAAAATTTTTTCCACGGAGGACACGGAGGACACGGAGGGCACGGAAGAATCGGCGTCGCCGATGAATCATATTTCAACCATCCGATCAACGGTATATTGGGAGATCATAAACAATGACCCGTTGGAGAAAATTCCCCGGTCCTCTCAAAAGAGGTTCACAACCCGGCGAAGCCGGGCGCCGGTAAGGGTCCGGGGATTCGCCCCCGGGGAATCGGGAGGAATGGAAAAATCCCGCAGGTTGTTAGCTCTTAAAACCACTGCCTATGGCAGTGAGTATAGTGCAAAGGATCTGCCGATGGAGTAGTATTATGTTATCCATCCCATCCTGCCTCCCCCGTCCCTCGCCGACGCTCGGGAAACCCCCTCCTCCCTTCCCGTATTACGGGAAGGGAGGAGGGGG